>JBFLYD010000065.1 GCA_040756905.1 Acidobacteriota bacterium | reverse complement strand
ATATTAATTTCAGTGTATACATTTAAATTGATTGGTTTCCGTCTTTAACATATTGATATTGCTGGAAAAAAATTGTGTAGCCACACATTTGCAAGGTTTTCTTAATAAAGTCACGCTAGGTTATTTTACTGTAACTTTCCATGGCCCGGGTGAAAAAATTCTGGAGCTTCATCCCAAAGAAGCAATCATAATTTATGCAATTGCGCCATCTAAACTCGCCGTGCTTAATGACCGGCAAAAAGGTATTTTAAAATATCTTCTTGAGCATGGAAGGATAGCAAGTGAAGAATGTACAAAGTATTTCAATATTACCAGGGATACAGCAAACAGGGACTTTAAAAGGCTAATTGAAGAAAGATTGATAGAAAAAAAGGGAACTGGACGGGCAACCCATTATGTCCTTAAAGAGAAATAAAACTTCCGTCAGATTTTTGTCAGAATTTCCAGATTTTACGTCAGATATTATTTTTATTAGAGAGCAATTATTTTTTGTCAGATTCTCGTCTGATTATTCAAACTTTGCGTCAGATGACGAATTTTAGAAAGCAAAACGGTTGCCTAATACAGTATAAAAGGTTCGTGCCTTACGGCACCACCCAAACCCAGCACTTTTAAAGGTAGGCATTGAAATATTACGGATAAGTGTTAGAATATTTCAAGAGCCATTTATAATGGTTACTGAAATGATAAAAAAGTGCGGGACTTCTTTTATGCTGGAGCCGTTAGCCAAAATAGCGCTTCGCTTGAAAGCAGTGATTGAGGATTAAAGAAAAGTATGTGGGAAAATAAAAAGGTAGTGGAAAAAATAAGATCTCTTGCAAAAGGGACATTTGCTACCTGGGAATGGATTAGCGGCTGGTATTACATTAAGTATAGGTTTTGGAAAGTAAAAAGTCAGTAAACCTAATACTGGGGAGTCGTCAGCCTATGCACAAAGTACTTCAAAAATGGGAAAATAGAAAATAGGGACAGAGACCATTAAAAGAAATGCCCGCAATGACAGATAACACCAGATTGGCGTTTTCACCCTTCGGGAAGTCGGCAGGCTTTATTTACACATTTTTAAAAGAAAGAGCCTGCCGACTTCGCCAATCCAAAACCTCAGGCTGTGTGAAAACTCTTTGAAATAACTCATCATGCTGATATAATTTTATTTAAAATTCAGGATAAGAGGAAGATGGCATATATTGAAGAGCTTCAATTCAAGCATTCTGAGTCTGAACCCACAGGGCGTCCACTCTACAATCCGAAGGATATGCTAAGTATAACATACGAGACTTTCTCATGAGGCAATTCAGATTTTTGAATTTTTAATAATGGTCTGTTATAATTTTTAACTATGATGAATCTACTTTATAGAAATTAAATATTTATTTATCTATAACTTAAAATGGTTCAATGGAAAAAGATTTTAAGAAAAAGCATTTATGAGCTATTGAAGGGAAACTACGAGCTAAAAGAAGAAAACATAAAATTTGATTTTACTCCAGGTCCTGAACATGGAGATTTAGCTCTTACAATTTCCTTTGAATTATCTAAATCAATGAAAAAAAGCCCAATAAAGATTGCGGATGAAATCTCTTCCATTTTAAAAGGAAGATTGAAATATGTGGAAGATGTTAAAGTGGAAAATGGATACATAAATTTATTCCTTAAAAGAAACGAAATTTTTAATGAAGAGCTTTTTGGAACTGATAAAATGGAAAAGATTCCAAGGGAGAAAAAAATAATTGTGGAGCATACGAATATAAACCCTAATAAAGCAGCTCATATAGGCCATTTAAGAAATGCATGTCTTGGTGATGCCCTCGTAAAGTCATTGAAATATATGGGAGAAAATGTAGAGGTTCAAAATTATATAGATGACACGGGAATCCAGGTGGCAGATGTGGTTTTTGGGTTTCAGGAAATTAAGAAAAAAAATTTGGGTGATCTTGATAAAATTGAAGGAAAAATCGATTATTATTTTTGGGATTTATACCAGGAAGTCTCCGCGGTATTAGAGTCATCCCAGGAATTCTCCAAAAGAAGGGAGGATGTCCATAAGAAAATAGAAAATGCTTCAGCCCCTGAGTGGTCACTCTCGAAAGAGATTGTAAGAAGGATTGTGATAGAGCATTTAAAAACAATGGCGAGAATAGGAGTGCACTATGATTTACTTCCGTTTGAGAGTCAGGTACTGAAGAGAAAGTTCTGGGAAAAGGCTTTTCAACTCATGAAAGAGAAAGGTGTTATTTATCTTTCTGAAAAGGGGAAAAACAAAGGTTGCTGGGTGATTTATTATGAGGGATGGGATGAGAAGGAGAAAGTAATAGTAAGGTCAAGTGGAACTGTAACTTATGTTGGGAAAGATATAGCCTACCAGTTATGGAAATTTGGGTTACTCGGAGAAGATTTTAATTACAGCAAATTTGATTCTCCATCTGAGAATCACATACAGACCTGGATCACATCAGAAAAACAAGCAGGGAATTTTTGCCCTTCTTTTGGGAAAGCATCGAAAGTTTACAATGTTATAGATGTGAGGCAGGCTGACCTGCAAAAAGTATTGGTGCAGAGTCTTAGAGCTCTTGGATTTGAAAAAGAAGCTGATAAATCTATCCATTTTTCCTACGAAATGGTTGTTCTTTCAAGAAAAGCTGCAAAGGAATTGGGTTTTTCTGTATCAGAACAGAAGAAAGGATTTGTCGAAGTCTCAGGAAGAAAGGGCATTGGAATGAAAGCTGATGATTTGCTTGATAAGTTAGAAGAAAAGGCTATGGAGGAAATAGATAAGAGAAATTCGGATTTGGATCCAGGTAAGAGAAAAAAAATAGCAAAAGAAATTGCTCAAGCAGGGCTCAGGTATTTTATGCTTAAGTTTGGGAGAAATTCCGTATTGGTGTTTGATTTTGATGAGGCGTTAAATTTTGAGGGAGAAACAGGGCCATATCTTCAATATTCATTTGTCAGGATTCAGTCAATTTTGAATAAATTGAAAGAAGCTGGAATCGGCGAGGAAGAAATAAACTCATTTTATAAAGATAAAATAAATTTGAGTATTCTGAACAATGATGAAAAAGAAATTCTCTGGCAAATAATATTGGAGGGTTCATATTTTTTAGAAGCTTTGAATTATTCAGTGGAGAGTTTAGAGTTTTCGTTTTTCTGCAAGTATATATTCAACCTTGCCCAGAAATTCAATAATTATTACCATAAATATTCAATTATTCATGAGAAAGACCCAGAAATAAGAAAAATAAGAATCTTAATTCTTTTATACATTAGAGAAAAATTCAAAGATGCCTTTGAAATACTTGGAATTCCAGTTCCTGAAAAAATGTGATTTTATTTTAGAAAGGAGGTTTATATGATTAATGTTGAAAATTTATCCAAAAAATTTGGAGAAAAATATGCTGTAAGAAATTTAAGTTTTAAAGTTTCAAAAGGAAAAATATGGGGATTTTTAGGACCAAATGGTGCCGGAAAAACCACTACAATGAGAATCTTAACAGGATATCTCCCTCCTTCAGAAGGAAAAGCTTCAGTAGCAAATCTTGACCCAATAAAGGATGCCAGAAAACTTAAAAGCATTGTGGGATATTTGCCGGAGAATCCTCCTCTGTATTTTGACATGACAGTTGATGGTTATTTAAATTTTGTGGGGAAGATAAAAGGGGTAAAGAGTAAAAATTTAAAAGAAAGGGTTGATTACTCAATTTCAAAAACAGGGCTTGATGAAGTAAGAGGAAGGCTTATTAGAAATTTATCAAAAGGATATAAACAGAGAGTGGCAATCGCTCAATCTTTAATTCATTCCCCAGAAGTTCTTATTCTGGATGAACCTACCCTTGGGCTGGATCCTGCTCAGATTATAGAGATTAGAGAACTGATTAAATCATTCAAAGAAGATCACACTATCATTCTCTCCACTCATATACTGGCAGAAGTTACTCAGATCTGCGATGGAGTTGTGATCATAAACGAGGGAAAACTGGTTGCCCAGGGAGAATTAAATGAATTGACCAGTTCTTTTTCTGATAGAGAGGGGATTTTCATTAAGATAAGAAAGGAAGGAGCTGAAGAGAAAAAATTTTTTGAAAATTTCGATGGTGTAAAAAAAGTTGAAAAATCTGACGGAGGATTCAGGGTTGAATGGGAAAAAGGAAAGAATTTAAAAGATAGAATCATAAGAGAGGTGGTTATAAAAGAAATGGGGCTGTTAGAAGTCAGGCCTTTGAGTATGGACCTTGAAGAAATTTATTTAAAAGCCATATCCCAATAGGAGGATAAGATGAGAAATATAATTGCTATTGCTCAAAAGGAGCTGAAAATATATTTCATTTCTCCAATTGCTTATGCAGTATTTACAATTTTTCTTTTGATCTCAGGTTTTTTCTATTACAACATTTTGATGTGGTTCAATTTGCAATCACTCCAGTTTGGAGCTAACCCCTATTATTCCTCTCAGTTGAACATAAACCAAATGGTTTATTCACCATTTTTTCATAATTCAAGCATTATACTTTTGCTGATGATTCCCCTTTTGACCATGAGGCTCTTCTCTGAAGAGAAAAGACTCGGAACTGATGAACTTTTATTTACATCTCCTGTAACTACCACAGAGATAATCATTGGAAAATATTTAGCTTCAATAACCATCCTTTTTCTCATGCTTCTTATAACCGGAATGTATTCAATTTTTGCATTTAAATACGGAAACCCTCAGTTAGAACCCATTCTAATTGGTTATTTAGGATTGTTTTTAATGGGGTCGGCTTTTATTTCAATTGGAATATTCACATCTGCAATAACTGAAAGTCAGCTTGTTGCAGCAGTTTTAGGATTCGGATCATTGCTTCTTCTCTGGGTTATAAGCTGGCTCGGTGAGACAGCTGGAATGATATGGAAAGGAATATTGGGTTATCTATCTTTTTTTGAACATTTTGATGATATGGTAAAAGGAGTTATCGATACTACTGACCTTGTTTATTATTTAAGCTTTACTTTTTTTGGATTATTTTTAACGCACATTGTAATAGAAGCAAAAAAGTGGAAATAGGAAGAGAGGGGAGGAAGCCATGGAAATTCTAAAATCAATTTTGAATTATGTCGGTGGAATACTGATTATAGCTGGAGGAATATGTTATAGAGTGTGGCCTCAGAAAAAATATCTATTTCTTTTTCTTTTTGCTGCAGGACTCATTTCATTGTTCGTTTATTTTTATCTGAACAGGGAGAAATTTAGGGAAAGGGTAAAAATTAAGTATTTACTTTATTCGGGAAATATATTTCTGATTCTCCTTCTTGTGCTTGCTATCGTGGGCTCGCTGAATTATCTTTTTTCAAAAGTTCATTATCGTATAGATTTGACCGAAGGAAAGATTCACAGCCTTTCAGACCAGTCGATAAAAGTCCTTAAAAATCTAAAGAAAGATGTGGTTATAACAGGATTTTTTAGAGAAGGAAAAGCCCAGAGAGCAAAGATGGAGGACTTTTTAAAGAATTATAGGTATTATTCCAATAAAATAAGATACACAGTTTATGACCCTGATAAAAACCCTGGCCTTGTAAAAGAATACAATGTCTCTGAGGATGGCACCACAATTTTTAAATGTAACAACAATGAGACAAGAATAACAGGGGTTTCTGAAGAAGATATAACAAATGCGATAATTAAAGTTACAAGGGAAGAGAGAAAGACAATTTATTTTTCAAAAGGACATGGAGAATTTTCCATCGCTGATGATTCTGATAGGGGATATTCTCAGGCTAAAAAGACTTTAGAAGAATTGGGTTACAACATTAAAGAAATATTTCTGGCAGAAGAGCCTGGGTTTCCCCATGATTGCGTTACTTTTGTTGCAGCAGGACCAAAAAAGGATTTTCTTCCTCAGGAATTATCTGCCTTAGAAAGGTACCTGAAGAATGGCGGGAGGTCTTTGTTAATGTTAGACCCTCAGGATTCGCCAAGTTTTATTTCATTTCTGAAAAAATGGGGGGTAAATGTGGGAGATGATTTTATCGTGGATACAGTTTCCCGGATATTGGGAGGAGATTATCTAATGCCTGTGGTAAGTCAGTATTCCTCCCATCCAATAACAGAAAAATTCAGGTATGCTACTTTTTTCCCATATGCTCGTTCAGTGGAGGTATTAAATCCAGCTCCTGAAGGAATTACGGCTCAGGTTATCGGAAGCACATCTCCAAATAGCTGGGCATCAACTCAATTCGGTTCCAGGGAGATTTCATTTAACCCTGAAAAAGACAGGAAGGGCCCTGTTCCCATAGTGGTTTCTTCAACCTGGAAGGCTGAGGGAGAAACTAAAAAGGAAGGAAGGTTAATCGTATTCGGCGATTCAGATTTTGCGTCAAATCAATTTTATAACCTATCAGGAAATGGAAACTTTTTTACAAATTCCTTAAACTGGTTAGCAGAAGAAATTGATTTAATTGCCATATCTCCGAAAACAGCAGCTCCGAGAACAATTCAATTGACAGCATCTCAGGGAAGATTCATATTCTATACCATTCTCGTTATCATTCCTGGCTTGTTCATCATCATGGGCATCTTTATATATTTTCGAAGGAGGAGCTTATGAAATGGAGGGTAGTACTTATACTATTCGTTATTCTTGCCCTTATTTTCATAGCGATCTATTTTGTTGAGAAAAAAGAGGAGAGAAAAGAAAAAATAGAGGGAAGATTATTCAATGTAAACCCAGAGGATGTGTATAAATTGTCCCTTAAAAGAGGGATGGAGACAATAGTCTTTGAGAAAAAGAACAATGAATGGAGAATAACCTCTCCCATTGATTCAAAGGCGGATAAATATTCTATTGAGAGAATTGTGGATGATTTTTCAAGTTTAAAGTATGAGAGAAAAGTTGAGAGTGAAGCTAAGGACTTGAAGAGATATGGATTGGATAAGTCTGATAGAGAGTTAAAAATATGGGCAAAATCTTCTCCGAATCCTGTAAATATATACTTTGGAGTTGAAAATCCCATTGATTCTAATATTTATGTCAGGAGCGAAGGAAATGAAGTTTATCTCATAGCTTCCTATTTAAAGAGTTACATCGATAAGTCTCTCTTTGATTTCAGGGACAAAAAAATATTTTATTTTGAGAAAGAGAAGATAAAAGAAGTAAATTATCAAAAAGATGAAATTGGCTGGAAAGCTGTTAAAAAAGATGACATCTGGCATCTTCAATCTCCTGTCGAAGCTCTTGCCGATAAAAATAAGATAGACGATATACTTTATTCAATCTCAAACTCTGAAGCCAAAGAGTTTCTGAAAGAAACTCCAGATGATGAAGATTTTAAGAAATTTAATCTTGATAGTCCCTCGATTTTGTTGAATCTTAAGGGAGAGGAAGAGTTAAATTTTAAATTTTCAGTTAGAGAAGACAAAGACACAAAAAAAGTATATGGAGTATCGAGTTTATCTCCGATCCTTGCTTCTTTTTCAGAAACTTTAATCAATGACCTGGATAAAAATGTCGAATCGATAAGAGAGAAAAGAGTCGCAGTGTTTTGGAGTTATGATACAAAAAAACTAAGGATTAAGAAAAATGGTCAGGAATTCTACCTTGAGAAAAACAAAGAGGATAAGTGGGAAATTCTGAAACCTGAAAAAAGGAAAGCCGATTCTGAGAAAGTCGATAATTTTATAAGGAAATTAGAAGATTTAGAAGCAAAAGAATTTGTTGACTCATATAAGAATCTGGATGAATTTGAACTGAGAGTACCAAAAATTCAAGTAGAAATTTATACAGAGGAGAATAAAAAAGAGAAAAAAATTGTAATGTTAATAGGAAAAGAAAAAAATGACAAAGTGTATGTAAAAAATTACCAGTTGAATTATCTTTTTCTTGTTGATTCTGGATTCTTGAAAGATATTCCTGAAGATGTAAAAGACTGGTGTCGTGTCACTTAAATATCTTTCTTTATTCTTTTGTGACACGACACTTTCCCTATGGGGGCAAGCCCCCCTTAGACGCTTCGCTGAGCACCCCCCAGACATGAGGAAGTTCCCTTCCCCATACCCCTTCAGTGTGCTTTATGAGAATTTCTTTGTCTGTAAAGATATTTATGGGACAGCACACTGGGTAAAAGAAGAAAAATAATACTACAAATGCATTAAATTCTGATACATTTCTTTCCCCTCACCCATCCCTCTCTCTGCGGGGGGAGAGGATTAAAGCTTGCCCCGAACTTGATTCGGGGGTGAAGGGAATTGACTAGGATGTAATAAATATTCATACGTTTGTATTAGATTAATCTATAATCTCTTCAAGATAGCCATTTAAAGAGTGAGGCCCAACAGACTCGATTTTTACTCTGATAAATTTTCCTAAAACATTTCCGTTTGCTTTTAAATTTATGACTCTATTTCCCTCATCCCTTCCTGAAAATACATGAGGATCTTTTTTGCTTAGTCCTGTCACAAAAGCTTTTACAATCTTTCCCAGAAATTGTCTGTTTTTCTGTAGTTGTATTTCATTCTGTTTATTCTGAACTTCCATCAGTCTTTTTATTTTTTCAGAATTTGGCACATCATATTTCATTTTGTAGGCAGCTGTTCCAGGTCTTGGAGAATATTTAAATGAAAATAAATTATCAAATTTGATTTTTTCTAAGAGTTCTAAAGTTTTTGAAAAATCATCATCTGATTCACCAGGGAATCCCACTATTACATCTGTTCCTATTGATACATCTGGAATTATTTCTCTTATCATTTCTATTTTTCTTATAAATTCTTCTCTTGTATAGCCTCTTTTCATCTTTTCCAAAACCTGATTAGAACCTGCCTGGACAGGAAGATGAATGTATTTTGTAATTTTTTCAAGCCTTGATAGGGATGAAATAAATTCCTCTGTTATATCTTTAGGATGAGAGGTGATAAACCTTATCCATTCAATCTCCTGTATATTATTAGCTTCAGCTAACAAATCTTTTAGAGAAAGATTGGTCTCAGGGTCTCTGTATGAATCTATGTTTTGTCCGAGGAATGTAATTTCTCTGAAGCCATTTTTTGACAGATTGTTTACTTCTGATAGAAGTACATTGAATTTCCTGCATTTTTCTCTTCCTCTTGCAAAAGGAACTATACAGAAAGAACAGAATTTGTTGCAGCCTTCCATCACTGTTACATAAGCTGAGAAATTATTTTTTCTTAAAGGGAGAATGTTATCGAGTTCTTGAAAAATTTTATGTCTTTTTGTCGAGATAATCTTCTCCCTTTTTTTAATTGCATCTTTTATGATTGAGGATAGATCTTTGTATGAATCAGGACCAATTATAAAATCTACAGAGGGAGCTCTTTTAAATATTTTATCCTTCTCCACCTGAGCAACACATCCAGCCACTCCAATTATAGTGTCTTTTTTCTTTTTTATTTCATTTAACCTTCCCAGATAAGAGAATAATTTTTCTTCGGATTTTTCCCTTACCGCGCACGTATTGACGATATAAATGTCTGACAGTTCTCCATCTTTTGACTGTCTTAAACCGAGAGAACATAGAATTCCTGAGATTTTCTCTGAATCATAAACATTCATCTGGCATCCAAATGTTTTTATATGAAACATCTTCATAATATTATATTATCTACCATTTTTAATGTCATTATGCAAAGTCTTGTGTTAGGAAAAATTAACTTAATACAAACGCACAAATATTTGTTACATTCTATTTTTTTACCCCTCACCCCCGAATCAAGTTCGGGGCAAGCTTTAATCCTCTCCCCTTAACATGTCAATTTATTTAATTCGTTTGTATTAGTATTTTATTGGCAGCAAAGGTGGCCAGAAAGTTAAACAAATTATTATACTGCAAACTATTTACTTGTTTTCCAAGTTTTATTTTATAAGAATGAGGAATTTTTTCTTATCATTTCTTCTGCATTCTTGAGAGATAACTCTGTAATGTTGCTTCCAACCATCAACCTCGCTATTTCTTTAATTCTTTCTTTTCTGCCCAGTTTTTCCACCTCTGTAAGAGTTCTTCCTCTTTCAATTTTTTTCTCGATTCTGAAATGATTCTCTGCAAATGATGCAATCTGAGGAAGATGGGTAACACAGATTACCTGATTGAAATTTGCTAATTTTTTTAACCTCTCTCCCACAATCTCTGCCACCTTCCCGCCTATACCTGAATCTATTTCGTCAAATATTAAAGTTTTTGATTCTTCCATTTCTTTTCCCAGCGATTTTAACGCAAGCATTATTCTTGACAATTCACCTCCAGAAGCTATTTTTCTTAGGGGTCTCGGGTCTTCTCCTACATTGGGCGATATAAAAAATTCTACCTCATCAAGTCCGTTCTCTCCTGATTTTATTTCAGATAAATCTTTTGTGATGAAGTTAACAATAAATTTTGCTTTTTCCATTCCGAGCAATGATATTGCTTTTTCCACCTCTTCTTCCAATTTTTTTAAAGCTTCTTTCCTTTTTTCTGAAAGCAAAGAAGATTTATTTATATAAATATCTTTTTTATCATCGATTTCTCTTTTTAAAAGATCCTGTTTTTCCTCAAATTTCATTAAATTTTCTTTTTCAATTTTTGCATTTTTTAATGACTTGAGAATTTCTTCTATTGTTGAACCCCATTTTTTCTTCAACTTCTCTATTTGGTGTAGTCTTTCTTCTATTTTTTCCAATTTTGCTGGATTTACCTCAACTTTCTCATTGAAATTTATTAAAAACCTTGAAAACTCATCTAATTTTGTGGATATTTCTTCTAAGTTTTTAATTTCTTCTAAAAATCTTTCTTCATAATGGGTAAGTTCTCCAATTTTCTTTTTTAAAGATTTCAATTGGGAGATAATGGAAGTTTCACTTGAATAGCTTAATTCTACTGCTTCTTGAGAGATCTGATATATTTTTTCTGCATTTGCCAAAATATTTCTCTCTCTTCCCAGCTCTTTGTCTTCATCAAGCTTTAAGTTCGCTGATTCAATTTCTTTAATCTGATATTCTAAAAAATCAAGTCTCTGGATTCTTTCTCTTTCAGTTTTTTCTATCAATTCCATTTCTTTTTCTAATCTTTTAAGTTCATGCCATAAATTTGAGACTTCATTTTTTAAATTTAAATTTTTCCCATATAAATCAAGAAATTGAAGGTGAAAATTTAAATCGAGTAAAAAAATGTGGTCATTCTGTCCATATATATCAAGGATTTCTTCTCCAAATTTTTTAAGGATTGAAAGGGGTATTGGTGAACCATTGAATGTAATCCTTCCCTTGCCTGCAGAGTGAATCTCCCGTCTTAATATAATTTCATTTTCCTCTTCCCAGGGAAGCTCAGGGAACTCAGCTTTTATATACTGGTTCTTATCAATATCTATTATTGCCTCTATTAAAGCTTTTTTTTCTCCAGTTCTTATAAGGTCAGATTCAGCTCTTTCACCTAAGATTAGTTTTATTCCGTCTATTATTATCGATTTTCCAGCACCTGTTTCGCCTGTAAGAATGTTTAAACCACTGCCTAGTTCAAGTTCAAGGTCTTCTATTATGGCTAAATTTTTTATTCGTAAAAATTTTAGCATTTTCAACTAATTTTTAAATAAAATGATTCTTCTGTCAACTTTTAAAGATTCGAGCAGGAAGGGTGAGCAGACCGGAATAGAGAGGTCAACCATCCCCTTCGCTCAGATCTCCTCGCATCAAAATCTATGCCAGTGTCGTGTCACAAAAGAATAAAAGAAGGGCATTTAAGTGACACGACGCTTGTCGATATATCGCTCAGAAGATGGTTGACCTCTTAATTTAAATCAGTATTTTAGGCTGCCCTTCCTGCCCGGAAAAAATGTTTGAATAACTGAATAATTTATGATAAAAGAATGAAAAGTAAATTTTAATTAAAAGGAGGCGACATGAGAAAGAAGATTTTATTCGTCATTTTGGGGATGTTTATTTTACTTTTTATCGGATATTTCCTTTTTGCTCCAGAAGGAAAGGAGGAAAAGGCAGCTCGCTTGGCAGCTGGAAAAGAGATTTCTTCAACTGAAGAAAATCTTCCAGCTCTGTCTCAGTTTGTAGAAAAGGAGATAAAAAATGGGAATCTGAGATTAACGAGTAGAGAAAGAGATATTGATACAAATGTTTTTCACGAAAGATATGACCAGTATTACAAAGGAATTAAAGTCTGGGGAGCTCAGGTTCTAAGGCACAAAAGAGATGGAGAAATTTACGCTATAAACGGAAGATACTATGAGAATATAGACATCGACGTAACTCCGAAGATAAATGAAACTAAGGCAATTAAAATAGCTCAGGATGACCTTAACATCAATTCTAACAGAATAAAACCCAATGGGGAGCTTGTCATTTTTCCAGAAGAGAAAGCGTTTTATTTGACATTTAAAATAATTCTTGAGGATTTTGGCTTGAAATTTGTCTATTTCATCGATGCAAAAACAGGGGAAATAGTGAATAAGTATAATGATATTCAAGATCAAGCTTATATCGGACTTGGAACAGGAACATGGAATGATTCAAAAAAATTCAGTGCTTATTTTACCAGTAATGCTTATTATCCAGATGATAGATTGAGGCCAGCTCGAATAATAACATATGACATGAAGCATGGATATTACTATGGTTACTGGGTAACAACATCTGACAATAAATGGACAGATGGTGCTCTTGTGGATGCCCATGTTTATGCAGGGTGGACTTATGATTATTATTATAAAGTCCATGGAAGAAAAAGCATTAACAACAATAATATGACCATGGTTTCTTTTGTTCATTACAGAAGCGGATACAACAATGCCTTCTGGGATGGCTATGAAATGGTATACGGGGATGGAGATGGAATTTATTATAAGAATTTTTCCTCTGCTCTTGATGTTGTGGTACATGAAATGACTCATGGAGTTACAGATTATTCTTCTGATTTAATTTATCAATATGAGCCAGGTGCGTTGAACGAAGCTTTTTCAGATATAATGGGTGTCTGTGCAGAGTTTTATCATCAGTCAGAAGGATATGGAAGGCTAAAGGCTGATTGGTGGGAAGGGGAGGATTTGTTTGTATATTTTGGCTCTGCATTCAGATATTTTGATGAACCATGGAGAGCAAGCTGGTACTATGGAGAATACCCTGATCACTACAGCAGAAGATATACAGGCTCAGCTGATAATGGAGGTGTTCACATTAATTCAAGTATTGCGAACCATTGTTTTTATCTTTTAGCCAAAGGAGGAACAAACAGAACCTCTGGAATTTCTGTATCAGGAATTGGAAGGGATAAAGCAGAAAAGATATTCTACCGGGCATTTGTTCAATACCTATGGCCATCAGCAAATTTTTCCAATGCAAGATGGGCAACAGTTCAGGCATCTGTTGATCTTTATGGTGCAGCAAGTACTGAAAGACAGAGAGTAGAACAGGTATGGACAGCTGTGGGTGTTTATTAAGAAAAGGAGAAATAAAAATGAAAAAAATAAAAACGATTATTTTATTTTTTACATTGATGATTTTATGTGCATCTTTATCAATAATTGCCCAGGAAAAATATATAAGAATTGTAACGGATAATGTTAATGTAAGATCCGGACCCTCCGTTGAGAATTCAGTATTATGGGTAGCTCATAGTGGCGATGTATATCAGTTACTTGAGAGGATTGATGACTGGTATAAAATTTGTCTTCCCGAAGATAAAACGAAAATAGGTTATGTTTTTGCGAGATTAGCAGTTCCAGTGGAGGAGGAAAAGTTAGAAGAGGAAAAGCCTGAAGTAAAAGAGAAAGTCAAGGAAGAAGTAAAAGAACCAGTTTTTCAACCTCCAGTAAGAGAAGCAAAAAAGGAGGGACGGAAAGGGTTCTTCGTGTTTTTTACAGGTGGATACAACATAAATTCAATTTCATTTAAGGATGAATGGCAGTTTTTCCATGACCAGGAATACGGCCCTTTTTCAGGAGCTTATGAAGGAAGCCCTGGAGCAATTTTTGAGGCAGGAGCTGGATTTAAGTTCACGCCATCTCTGGGTATTTTTGTCTCTTATGAACCTTTTTCTGGCAAAAATTCTGGAGATTTTTCTGCGGGAATACCCCATCCCTTTTATTTTAACAAACACAGAAATATGAGCTGGGAGAATAAAAGTATTAAATATACTGAAAGTGCTATTAATTTTGATTTCATTTTTAGCTTAAACCCTCAAAGTACGATTTCCTTTTCCTTATTTGCAGGAGGAACTTACTTTAACGTATCAACTGAGCTTGTTGACAAGTTCTACTGGTCTCAGAGTTATCCCTATGATTCTGTGACTTATTCAAGCTCTGAGATGAAATCCTACAGCGTTTCTCCGTTTGGTTTTAACGGTGGGGTGGTTATTGATATTTTTTTCATAGAAAACGTAGCATTAAACATAATTGCTAAATACACAGTTGGAAGTGCCAGCATTAAGACTGAGAGTGGGAGTGAAATAACTTTTAATGCTGGTGGAGCAAGAGGTGGCGTCGGATTGAAAGTTATATTCTAAAATTTATTTTAGAATAATCGGCCAGATTGCAGTTTTTGAGTTAATTCTTCCATAACCTAAGTATTGGTCAACTCCTCTGAAATTTATGCTGTTTATGTCATCAGCTGAATATCTAATTATATTCATAATATCTGAGGGTTTTAACTTTGGGTTTTTCGAGAGAATTAGAGCAGCAAGCCCTGAAACATGGGGGGCTGACATAGAGGTACCTGAGGCAAAGGCGTAAGGAGGTTCACTCCCAGAAACAAGGAATAAAGGAATTGCGCTTAAAATATAATAACCAGGAGCAGCCACATCAACTTCAGGCCCATAATTTGACCAAGAAGTTCTTACATCCCAATCATCAGTGGCAGCAACTGCGATACAATTTTTGTAAGCTGCTGGATATAGTGTGGGGGCACTCTCATTTCCAGATGCTGCGATTACGACCGACCCCTTTGAAACAGCATAGTTTACCGCTTCCTCTAATGTAGGACTTGGAAGAGAACCTCCGAGACTTAAATTTATTACTTTAGCACCTCTATCAGCTGCAAATCTAATTCCAAGCGCAATCCAGGAATATCTGCCCGAACCTTCTTTGTCCAAGACTTTGATCGGCATTATCTTTGAATCCCATGCAACTCCTGCGATTCCTATTCCGTTGTTTGTGGAAGCAGCTGCAATACCTGCAACATGGGTTCCATGCCAGTGGTCATCCTGAGGATCTGTACTTTCAGGCTCTACATATTTATATCCAGGGACAATTTTGTTCTTAAGGTCAGGATGGTTTTTATCCACACCTGTATCAACGATGGCTATGGTAACAGTATCTTTCCCTTTCTCTTTATCCCATGCCAGGTAGGCTTTAATATCAGCTCCTGATTTACCTTCGCCTATCTGCCAGTCCTGGCCATAGTTATAGAGAGCATACTGATAAGGGTCAAAATAAGGGTCATTGGGCTCAGTCAAAGCATAGGCTATGCCGTCAGGTTCTGCATATTCAATATATATATTATATTTTAAAGCCGATATCACTTCTTCAATTGTATATCCTTCCTTTACCTCACATATGAATGAATCTGTGTTTGGAATTCTTCTAATTTCCCTCAGCTGGTATGATAGGAAAGTAGCTTTGACGTTCAAGTCAGATATATCTTTTTTGAATTTCACGATTACTCTATTCTCTGACCATAGCTTATCTCCTGTTTTTAATGGCATCCCATCATTCATAACTTTAAAATATTTTTGTTTCTCGACGTCATTTTTATTTGTCTCTTTATTTTTAAAATTCTTGAGCCCGAAAAATAAACCTATTATTAGAAATAATATTAAAAAAAGTTTTATTCTCTTCATCTTTCCCCCTAAAAATAATAATTAAGGCTGAGGTAAATTGTCATTTCAGAAAGGAATCTTACCTCACCCTTTATTATAAAATTCTCATTTACTGCAAAGTCACTTCCTATTAACACCCCAAAAATGCTTTTACCTTTATAATTTAAGGTCTGAATGCCTGATAATTCTTCTATTTTTTCTTCCATATCTATTTTCCCTGAAAGATAGTTTGCATATAGGCCGAAATATGGAGTTACATTATCCGTATAAAAATAATCGATGATTACTCCACCTTGAAATTTATTCCAATTATTTTTACCTGTGGCTTTTCCTGTAACAATAGGAAGAGATGTAATTTCCCAATCTTTTCTTGAGCTTGAGTGGTATAGATAGGAAAGAAATGCTGAAATTCCAAAATCTTGTGTTTCAAAGAAATTTTTGTATTCAAGTTTTGTTCCATAACTCATTCCTGAAAAAGATAATTTATTTTTTTCAAATTGCAATGAGAAAGGAAGCTCCATAAATTCAGGAGATTCTTTAAAAGTAGGTGGTGTATATCCTCCAGTTATATGGATGTAAAAATTTTCAAATGGAGCTATTCCTGCTGAAAGATAGATTAAAGGAGATGAAACAGTTGTTTCAAATTCATTTTCCTTGAATTTTATTTTTTGAATAAAATATTCAAAGGTGGTTCCAATCGTAAACTCAAAACCTGCAGTGATTTTCTCTGCTGGAGTGGTTTTAACGATCTGGGCAATAGACGGCGAAATGAAAATTATGGAAAGACAAAAAATTGTTAATATTTTTTTCATCTTGCCTCCTTCATTTAATAAGAATCTATATTTCATATGCTCGTTTAAGTCAAGAATTTTTTACCATTCCTTGACTAAAAAATGTGGGTATGTTAACTAAAGTAGGTTAAAATGAATGGAGAAAATATAATAAATATCATTTCTGAGCTTGGTATAGTTGCGAAAATTGTAATCCTGATTCTAATGTTTTTTTCTGTGATGTCCTGGGCAATTATCTTTTATAAATGGAGAGAGATAAAAAAAGCAAAGACTCACTCAAGGGATTTTCTTGAAAGTTTTAGAAAAGGAAAGAAATTTTCTGATATAAATTATGCATCGGAAAGATTTAAATTCAGTCCATTGGCAGCTGTTTTCAGAGCTGGATATAATGAGTTAAATTTCCAGATGAAACCTGAGTCGGGAGGAAAAAATCCATTTAATATAGAGAGCTTACAAAGGGTTTTATTGAAAACTTCCAACCGTGAGATTTCTAAATTTGAAAAAATGATGGGCTTTTTGGCAACAGCAGGCTCTGTAACTCCTTTTATAGGTCTATTCGGAACGGTCTGGGGAATCATGGATTCATTCAGAGAAATTGGGTTAAGGGGATCAGCTAATTTAGCTACGGTTGCTCCTGGAATTGCTGAGGCCTTGATTGCAACCGCTGCAGGACTATTCACTGCTATTCCAGCAGTGATAGCCTATAATCATTTTTTAAGTCAGATCAAGAGTCTTGTCACAGAGATGGAGGATTTTTCCCTGGAATTTCTAAACCTATCAGAAAAATTATTTTTATAATGGCCATTAAATTATCCGGAGATAGAACAAAACTTGTTACTTCATTATCAGAGATTAATGTGATTCCCCTTGTGGATATCATGCTGGTGTTATTGATAATTTTTATGATTACAGCTCCTATGATGCATACGGGAATTGAGGTCAACCTTCCAGCTGCTGAAACAAAGACCTCACCTGCAGAAGAAAGGTTGATTTTAAGTATCACAAAAGAGAGAGAAGTTTATCTTGGAAAAGTAAAAGTGAATTTTGATTTGCTTGAGGAAAGACTGAAAGATTATTTTTATGTTAAAGAAAAAAAAGTATTATTTCTAAAAGCTGACAGAGATGTTCCATATGGATATGTTGTCTCTGTTATCGACAAGATTCACAAAGCTGGGGTAGAAACTATTGGGATAATGGTTGAACCGATCATTAAGAGATAATCCTAGTGTCATGTCACTTAAATATCTTTTGTTATTCTTTTGTGACACGACACTTTCCCTATGGGAGAAAGATCTCCTTAGACGCTCCGCTGAGCACCCCTCCCGAGCCATTGGTCTCGGGAGGAAGATACCTTCCCCATACCCCTTCAGTGGCTTTATGAGAAATTGTTTGTTTGTAAAGATATTTATGGGACAGCACACTATGAAATAATTTTTTATTTTTGCTTTTATTGATATATAATATAAAAAGTTAAATGATGAAAGAAAAGAAAATTTTTTCAAGAATGATACTTTTATCGATTATATTTCACTTTTCTGTATTCGCTTTTTTTGTATTGTTATCGGGTGAATCTCATTCAGAATCTTCTGTACCAGTTTATTATGTAAGCCTTATAGAGTCTTCTACAGGAGGAGGTGGAGGAGCATCTTTTCAGAAATTACCTGAGGGATCTATGAAAGAGTTGACTGTTAAGAAGGAAGAGCCCACAAAAAGTTCTCTAAGATATCCTGTTGAAAAGCCAAAAAAAGAGCCGAAAAAAACAAAAACTGTGATACAGAAACCTGACAGAAAAAAGAAAGTTAAAAAAGATGAGCAAATATCTACATATGATGTATCGAAAGGAGAGCTTTCCACCGGAATAAGTTCAGGTGTTAGGAGTGGCTCTGGATCTGGATATGGAGAGGGTGAAGGCTTCGGGATCCCTGGTTTTCCTTATGCATACTATGTGGAAATTATCAGAGATAAAATCTCATCGAACTGGTTTAAATCTCTCGTTTCCCCAGGAGTTTCAGGCTATTTTAAAACCACTATATTTTTTAAAATTTTAAAAGATGGCCAGATTTCTGATTTGAAAGTAGAAGAACCCAGTGGAATCCAATCATTAGACCTTTCTGCTTTAAGAGCTGTAAAAAGTTCAATTCCTTTTCCACCGCTGCCAAAAGATTACTCCGGTAATTTTTTGGGAATTCACTTTCAGTTTGAATACATAAAATGACAAGAATGACAATTAAATTTTTGTTAATTTTAGTCATTTTTTTAATCCCAATTTCACTCATGGCTCAGCAGGAGATTGTGATAAAGATAAAAGAAGGATTGCCTTTAATCCCAGTTGGAATCCCTGATTTTGCAATCAATACCAACAATCCATCCCTTAAGGAAGCAGCGGATTTGATATATAAAACGGTCTGGAATGATTTAAAATTTTCAATAGTTTTTCAGCCAATAAGCCGTGAAATGTACGCATACACAAGACCTGTAAGATCTTCAAAAATATTTTTTAAAGATTGGGAATCCATCCAGGCAAATATTTTAATCACAGGAGAGATTTCATCCGCCGTAGAAGATAGAGTAATTTTCAGTGTTAAAGTATGGGATGTAAAATCCGAGGGTTTTATTTTCGGAAGAAATTACGAGGGAAAGATAAAATATGCAAGAGAAATAGCCCACAAGTTTTCAGATCAAATGATGATAAATTTTGGGGAGAAGCCCATTTTTAATTCAAAGATAGTATTTGTTTCAGAAAGGGATGGAAATAAAGAAATATATATAATGGACTGGGATGGAGCAAATCAGACAAGACTCACTTATAATAAAGTAATTGATATCCTCCCAAGAATATTCTCTGATAGAATCAGAATTGCATATACTTCTTATAGAAAGGGAAACCCAGATCTCTATATATTTAATATGAACGAGGGAAAAAATGAGCTTTTATTTTCAAAAGGGATAAATTATGCTGCTGATTTTTCTCCTGATGGGAAGAAGATTGCATTCGTTTCGAGTATGGAGGGAAATACTGAAATTTATATAGCAAACAGTGATGGGACTGGTTTAAAAAGATTGACATTTAATAATTCTATTGATACATCACCCAGCTGGTCTCCTAATGGAAGAGAGATAGCATTCACTTCTGATAGAAGTGGGTCGCCTCAAATCTATATTATGGATGTAGAAGGAACAAATGTGAGGAGAATAACTTACGAGGGTTCTTATTATGACTCGCCAGCATGGAGTCCTGATGGTGACAGGATTGCATTTGTATCAAGGATAGAAAATAATTTTGATATATACGTGTACAGCATAAGAAATAATACTATAATTAAATTAACAGAATTTTCAGGGAGAAATGAAAACCCTTCTTGGTCTCCTGATGGAAGGCATTTAACATTTTCTTCGAATAGAACGGGTTCTTATCAGATATTCCTTGTGGATTATGATGGACAAAATGTAAAGCAGATTACCTTTGAAGGGAATAATAAGATGGGTTACTGGTCAAAATGATTCTTATTAAAATAAATGGGAGGTTAAAATGAAAAAAGTTTTAGCTGTAGTTTTTTCTTTAATTTTACTAATTTTATTTTTGAGTTATTGTAAAAAGAAAGTCGAAGTTACTCCTCCATCACCACCGGCAATTGAGGAAGCTCCGAAAATTGAAGAAAAAGAGGTTGAAAAAGTTCCGGTTGTTAAAGAGCCAGAACTAACAGAGGAAGAGATATTCAGGATGAAAACTTTAGAAGAACTTAACAGAGAATCTCCATTAGAAATGATTCATTTTGATTTCGACAGATATTTTATCAGGGATGATGCAAAGCCGGTGCTCGAGAAAAATTCGAGATGGCTCCAGAGTTTTGCAACGGTTAAAATTTTAATCGAAGGACACTGTGATGAAAGAGGAACAGAAGAGTACAACATGGCTCTTGGAGAGAGAAGAGCGAAAAGTACAAGGGATTATTTAGTGGCACTTGGTATCTCTCCTGAGAGAATGAAAATAATAAGCTATGGAAAAACACAGCCTCTTGATCTCGAACACAATGAGGAAGCCTGGGCAAAGAACAGGAGAGCTCAGTTTCTAATAATTGAAAAATGAAAAAAATTGTATATCTTCTGTTAATTTTCCTCATCCCTTTTATGGTAGGTGCAAAGAAGAAGGAATATCAGATTTTGATGGAAGAGATCCAGAAGCTTCAAGAAAGGGTCAGCATCTTAGAAAAAAAGGTTGATTCCACAGCGAATGAGATTCTACAAATCTACACTCAGGTTAAGACTATGTCAGAACAATTAAAGTTTTTGCAGAAATCAGTTTTAGAATTTAAAGAAAATTCAGATGTGGGAATGCAAAAGATTTCAACTTTAAATGATAAAATAACTGAGTTAACATCAACCCTGAGTAGAATTTATGAAGAGGTTCAAAAAGAAAAAACCGAGGTTAGAGATGTTACACCCGAAAAACAAGGAAAAATCGGAGAAGAGAAATTTGTTTATTCTCAACCTCAGCAGATTTACTACACCGCATACTCAGACTACATTAAAGGAAATTATTCCCTTGCGATAGCAGGTTTCAGACAGTATTTAGAAAAATTTAAAGATTCTCCTGACGCAGATAATGCTCAGTACTGGATTGGCGAATGTTATTACAGTCAAAAGGACCATGAGAACGCAATAAAAGAATTCGATATTTTAATAAGCACATATCCAAAAGCTGATAAAATACCCAGTGCGTACTTAAAAAAGGGATACGCTTTCTTGGAGCTGATGAGAATAGATGAAGGAAAAAAGATTCTCAGGGATCTCATTTCGAAGTTTCCATTTTCAGAAGAGGCAAAGTTAGCAGAAGAAAAATTGAGAAGGATAGGTCAATAGATATGAAAGATGTAAACAGTATAAATAAAGTTATTCTATTGGGCTATGTGGGGCACAAACCAGAACTTCGATATCCTGCTCAGATACAGAGGCCTGTGGCAACATTTTCCGTTGCAACTTCCGAAGTCTTTTTTAATAGAAGTTTAAATTCTAAAGAAAGAAGGACAGAATGGCATAGAATTAATGCATGGGGACCCTTAGCAGAATTTGTTGATAAGTATCTCAATAAGGGAAAGCAGGTTCTGATTGAGGGAAAATTGAGAAGTAGAACCTGGACTGATAAGAATGGAATGAAGAGAACTGCCACCACAATTGAGGCTAATAACATTGTTTTAATTGGTAGAAAAGAAGAGATACCTCCTGAAATACCTGATACTTATGAAGAAGCTGAGGAAATAACAGAGGATATCATCGAAGAAATTCCTTCGGTTGATGAGGAAGAGCCTCCTTTTTGAGAAACTAATACGAACGCCTTAATATTTGTTACATCTTAATCGTTTTCCCCCTCACTTCATCCTCTCCCCTCAGGGGAGAGGGAGGGGTGAGGGGACAGGAATGCATCAGAATTAAAGGCGTTTGTATTAAATAGATTTAATTTTTATAATTTATCTTCTCTTCCGTATTTATCTTCTAATCTTATAACATCATTAAGGTAAGGTGTAGAAACTTCAAAAACTACACAATCTTTTAAAGCAATCATTCTATGCTTTGTGCCGGGCTTAATTCTGTAAGTCATCCCTTTCTCTAATGTTTTTTTAACAAGCTTTCCATCCTCTTCAACTATGAATTTCATTTTGCCCGCGTAAAGATATATAGTTTCATCTTTTTTTTCATGGAACTGTAGGCTTAATTGTTCTCCTGAATTAATTTTTAAAATCTTGCCTGCATAAAATTCAGTTTTAGCAAATAAAATTTCATAACCCCACGGTTTATCGATTTTTATTTTATCTATATCATTCATTTTGCTTTAAAATTCCTAGAAATTTTTTATCTATGCTTTCGTAGAGGTATTTTTCAATTTCCTCGGCCGAGCTCAGACTGAATACTTCAGTAACAATCTCAGTAATCTTCTCTTTTTCGATTCTTCTCAAAACTTTCTTGATTTTCGGGATAAAGAATGGATTCATGCTGAAAAAATTTATTCCAAGTCCGAGCAGTGTCAATGTATAAAGGGAATCGGAAGCCATTTCTCCACATACGTATATTTCTTTTTGATTTATTTTAGCAGATTCAACCACCTTTTGAATAGTTCTCAGTATTGAAGGATGAAGTGGTTTGTATAGATAAGATACTTCTTGATTTGTTCGATCAATAGCAAGAGTGTATTGAATAAGATCATTAGTGCCAATACTCAGAAAATCACAATTTTTTGCTAAAATGTCAGAAATATAAGCTGCAGCTGGAACTTCAATCATCACTCCTACAGGAATATTATCATCGAAATGGATGTTTCTTTTTTTCAAATTATTTTTTGTTTCCTCAACAAGTTCTTTAAATGAAATTAACTCAGATAATTCGGTAACCATGGGAATTAGTATTTTTACATTTCCAAGATAAGAGGCTCTTATGATTGCTTTAATCTGAGATCTCAGTATATCTTTTCTTTTTAAAAGTAATCTAATTGACCTTAAGCCAAGAGTAGGATTTGGCTCCTCGTTAATTGGAACAATCTTCTTATCTCCTCCCACATCTAAAATTCTGATAACTAAAGGTTTTGGAAACGATTCTTCCGCCATTTTAGAATAAACTGAAAATTGCTCTTCCTCTGTTGGAAGGTTTTTTGAGTGTAAATATAAATATTCTGTTCTAAAAAGTCCAATTCCTTCTGCTCCATAGGAAAACGCACTTTTTACCTCTTCTGGAAGTTCGATGTTTGCATACAGAAAGAATGGAAATCCATCCAGGGTTACTGAAGGAAGGGAAATAATTTTGTATTCGTCTTTCTTTTTTTCTTTATATCTCTCCATTTTTTCTGCATATTTTTTTGATATGGAAGGCGAAGGATTTATTATAATTTCACCCTCAATCCCATCTATTATTACGAGATCATCATTTTTTATCGTTGAGATTGAATTCTTCAAATCGATCACCACAGGGATTCCCAGTGACCTTGCCAACAGAACTGCGTGAGAAATTTTGCTTCCATGGTCTACTGCAAGTCCAACGATGTTTTCATAATTGAAAAGCTCGGCTACTTCAGATGGAAGGATTTGATGAGTTATAATAATAAAACTTGGTCTTTTTTTTATATCCAGTGTTAATTCCTCTTCCTTCTTTATATTTTTATAAATTCTGGTTAAAACATCGCATACATCATGGACTCTTTCTTTTATATATTTATCCTCTATGGATTCAAATATTTTGTTAAAATTATCTCTTGTTTTTAAAATAGCTGCATCCGCCCTTATTCTATTTTTTTTGATCAGATTTCTAACTTCATCAAGAAAGATTTTATCCTCCATTAAAAGCAAATGGGATTCAAAAATAAGAGCTGATTCTTTGCCTATTTTCTCTTCTATATCATTCTTTGTTGAGATTATTTCTTGTTTCGATTTTTCTACTGCATCTTCAAACTTATTCAGCTCATTGTTGATATCTGATTTTTTTATTTTCTTCATGGTTGAAGAAAATAAATTTTTTTCCTTGATTAATGCTCTTCCAATCGATATACCTGGAGCAATTGATACTCCTTTGAGCTTGAGCATTTTATTCTTCTTCTCCAAATTTATTTTCTATTAGATTTTCTAAAGAATTCATGGCTTCCTTTTCATCATTTCCATCTATTTTTAAGATTAGCTCAGCTCCTCTGTTTGCTGCAAGTGTTAAAATTCCGAGAATACTTTTTCCATTTATTTCTACTCCATCCTTTATTATTGAAATAGAAGAATTAAATTTTTTGGCTAATTTAACAAAATGTGAAGCAGCTCTTGCGTGGAGCCCAAGCCGATTTTTTAGTATCACTGTTTTTTCAATCATTTTTTTATATTTAATAGAGATGAAGCTAATTGTATACTATCGAATCCATAGTTTCTAATCTCTTCGGCAACGTCTTTTAAATTTTTTCTATTCTGAATTGAAGAAAATTTAATCAGCATTGGTAAATTTGTTCCGGTTATTATCTCAATTTCATTCTCCTTTAAAAAACTGAAACTTATGTTTGATGGAGTTCCTCCAAACATATCAGTGAAAATTATAACTCCATTTCCTTTGTTCACTCTTTTTATGCAATCTTTTATTTGTTTTTTTGCTTTATCCGCATCATCAAACCATCCAAGAGACAATGCTTCAATGGGAGGTGTTTCACCTAAAATGTAAGAGAGAACATTTAATAGTTCCTTCCCAAGTTCACCATGAGTTATTATGATTCCGCCTATCATTTTTACTCTTTATTTAAATCTCGATGGGTAATTTTACTGGAAAGGCCTTTATTTTTTAAAATTTTTTTCACTTCTTCGGCTATGATGATAGATCGGTGTTTTCCTCCAGTACAGCCGAAAGATATAGCAAGATAACTTTTTCCCTCTGAAATGAACTTAGGGATCAAGAAATCAAGCATCTGCTCTAACAAAAGCAAGTATTTTTTTGTATCCTCTGATGACAGAATAAAGTCTTTTACCTCTTTATTTTTACCTGATAGATATTTAAGCTTTTCTTTGTAGAAAGGGTTTGGAAGAAATCTTACATCCAGAACTAAATCTGAATCAAAGGGTATCCCCCATTTATATCCAAAAGAAATTAAATGTATCATCATTTTCTTTTGATCGGTTTTTGTTCCAAATTTATCCCTTACAAACTCTCTCAATTGGGGGACTGTTAAGCTGGAGGTATCTATTATTTCATCGGCCATTTCTTTTATTTTTTTTAGTAGTTCTTTTTCTTTTTTTACACCTATCTTTAAAGGGATATTTTCTGATAATGGATGGGGTCTTCTTGTTTCTTTGAATCTTCTTATTAGAAGATCATCATTTGCTTCCAGAAAAATCAACTTTATATTATATTTTTTGGATTTTCTCAGGGCTTTAAAAACTTCTGGAAAGTCCTTAACAAAATCTTTTTCTCTTATATCAGCTACAATTGCTGCTGATGAGATTGTTTCATTCTTTTCATAAAGTTCAATAAATTTTGGAATCAGTTTTGACGGAAGATTGTCCACGCAAAAATATCCCGCATCTTCTAAAAAATTTGAGAACAATGTTTTCCCAGAACCTGAAAGTCCGGTTATGATTAAAAAATTTTTCTTAAAAATCAAATAGTTTTCTCCTTCGCCTGGAGCATCTTTTTTAGTTTATTGTTTAATTTATGTACCGAGTCATATCCCTGTCTTTTTAAAATAAAATTTCTAACCGCAACTTCAATTAGAATTGATAGATTTCTCCCTACCGCGACTGGGATTTTTATCAGGGGAAAATTTACTCCCATGATTTCATGAGTTAATTCTTCTATTCCCAATCTGTCAAAGTCTTCTTCTTTTTCCCATTTTTCAAGCTTGATAACAAGGTCTATCTTTTTCTTTTTCTCTACAGAAGATGGTCCAAAAATTTTTTTTATGTTAATTATTCCCAACCCTCTTATTTCCATTAGATTTTTAATGAGAGAAGGAGATTTACCGATGAGGTTTCCATTTTTAGATTTGAAAATGTCAACCAGATCATCTGAAATGAGTTTATGTCCTTTAAATATCAAATCCAATGCACTTTCACTTTTTCCAGTTCCGCTTTCGCCGATTATTAATACTCCGATACCCAGAATATCCATCAGTATTCCAGATATAGCGTTTTGAGAGCATTTTTTAATCGTCTCTTTATTCATGAGTTGTTTCTTCTTCCCTGATTGCTTTTATAATTTCTTCTTCAGACTCTTTCTTTAACAACCTGTCTCTTAAATGTTCACCTTTCTTTGCCATATGAGCTACCAAGGCTAATATTTGAAGGTGATGAGATGAAAGTTCAAGAGGAGAGATTACAAGAAAAAAAATATGAGTTGGCTTCCCATTTATAGAATTGAAGTTGGCTCCTTCTTTTGATATTCCCAGGACTATTATGGATTCTTCAATTTCTTTTGATTTACAATGAGGAATTGCTATCCCATCGGCTATGGCTGTTGTTACTTGTTTTTCACGTTCCAGTAATTTTTTGAAAAGGTCTTTGTGGTCTGAGATTAATTTTTTCTTTTTTAAAAAGCCTATCATCTCTTGAAGAATTCCTTCCCTATCTTTCTGAGTCAGATTTGTAATTATAAGATCTTTTTTTAAAAGATTGCTGAGTCTCATATAATTTATAGATCAGGTTCTATTAAACTGATCGATCCATCTTTTTTTCTATATAGAACGGAAAATCTATTATTCAAAGAATTTTTGAATACAAGTATATCTTTTTTATTTGAATTAATATAAATTAAAGCCTCCTCCAAGGTTATGGGTTTTGTATAATAATCGTTTGTTTTTATAACATTCTGAGTTTCAATCTCTTCAATTACTCTCTCTTCAATAACTTTTGTTTTCCTTCTTCTCCTTTTTTTATCTATAAATTTTTCTTTCTCTCTTTTCATCCTTTTTTGTATTGCTGAGAATGCCTGATTGATTGATTTTCTAATGTTGTTCGATTTCTGAACTGTATTGAATGACAGAAGATTCCCTTTCAGGTTTATTTCTGCTACTTTCATATATTTCTCTTCGGATAGAACAACATCTACATCGATTATTTTTACACCCGTTCTTTCAATTTTTTTCAGTTTTTTTTCTATATATCTCTTTAACTCCTCTGTTATTTCAACCTGTCTTCCAGTGAAATTGACTTTCATTTTATACTCCTAAATTTATATTTTTCTTTCTTAAATAGGATGGAGGGATCTTCATTTCTTCTCTATATTTTGTTACTGTCCTCCTTGAAATTTTTATTCCCTCAACTCTAAATATTTCCAGTATTTCTAAATCAGTCAAGGGGGAATTTTTGTTTTCTTCTTCTACTAACCTTCTTATTTTATTTTTTATTGCATAGGAAGATACATTATGTCCGTAAGAATCTGGAAGGCTACTGTGGAAGAAAAATTTAATGGGAAATATTCCATGGGGGGTAGAAATATTTTTATTCGCAACTGCTCTGCTAACAGTAGATTCATCAATTCCAATTGATGATGCAATATCTTTCATCTTCATTGGTTTGATATAATTTATTCCTTTTTCAAAGAATTCTCTTTGATTTTCAAGTATAATTTTAGCGATTTTAAATATGGTTTTATTCCTTAGATCAATACTTTTAAGAAAAAATTCTGCTGTTTTCTTCTTTTCTTTTAAGAATTTTCTTGTTTCGCTATCAAGGGTTTTCTCTTCTTTTAAAAGTTTTAAATAGGATCTGTTGATTCTCACAACCGGGACGTTTTCGGTATTTAAGTTTATACTGTATCCATTTTCCTCTTTCATGATTATTACATCCGCATTAAAATATTCAGGTTTTTTATCCTCAATTCCATACATGGGATATGGTTTCAATTTTTTTAATTTTTCTATAAATTTTTTTATGTATTGTAATTCTGAATCTTTTGGTTTTTTCCCTTGATTTTTTTCAAACTTCATTAATTGTTCAGAAATATATTTTATCTCAGAAGGATTTTTGAACATTTTTTTGAGTTGAAATTTTAAGTACTCATAAAAGTTGTCAGAAGCAATACCTTGGGGATCAATTTCTTCCTGTAATTTACTCTTTGTTTTAATTAGCTTATTAAAATCAATATCTTCTCGTTCTGATAATTCTTTTACTGAAGAAATTAAGAATCCTCTTTCATCTAAATTTTCAATTATTTTTTCTGCTATTCCTTTCTCTTCTTCATTGAAAGAAATGGACATGACTTGTTCTGTTAAATATTCTTTTATGGATTTCTTGTAAGGAATGTTTTCAAAAAGGTCGAAATTTATCGTTTCATCTGGAAAGAAAAAGCTCTCCTCAGGGATTGAAGCTAAAAATTCATCAAGATTTATATCTTCTTTAGCAGGATTTAAATCTTCTACCTCTTTTTGCAATATCTCTTCTCCCTGATTGGAATCCTCGGTGCTAATTTCCAGCATTGGATTTAAGGCTATTTCTTCTTCTATTATTCTTGCAAGTTCAAGATTGGGCAAGGGCAAAAGTTTTAGAGATTTCTGTAAGGCAGGAGTCATTATTAATTTCTGGATTTGTTTTACATCGAATTTTTGATTTATCGTCATTTTAAATCAATCAACAACAACTTTTTCACCTAAATATCCCTTTTTAACTTCTGGGTCAGTGGATAAAACCTGAGGATTCCCTTCTTTAAATATCGTCCCATCTTTAATGATATATGTTCTGTCTGTAATTTTCAAGGTTTCCCTTACATTATGGTCAGTGATAAGGATTCCTATCCCCTTTTCTTTTAATGAATGTATAATTTTTTGTATGTCTAATATGGCAATAGGATCTATTCCAGTAAAAGGCTCATCGAGGAGAAGGAATTTTGGTGAAAGCACGAGTGATCTAGCGATTTCAAGACGTCTTCTTTCTCCACCAGAAAGAGCAAAAGATTTAATTTTTCTGAGATGCCAGATTTCCAACTCGTTTAGTAAATTTTTAATTATTTCTCTCCATTGATTTGGATGGATTTCAGAATTTTCTAAAACAGCCAAGAGATTTTCTTCAGTAGTCAGACCTCTGAACGATGATGTTTCTTGGGAAAGGAATCCGATTCCCATCTGGACTCTTAAATACATCGGGAAATTTGTAATTTCATGGTTATTAAAAAAAATTTTTCCTTTGTCCACTTTTAAGAGTCCTAAAATCATCGAAAAGGTAGTTGTTTTACCAGCGCCGTTTGGACCTAAAAGTCCCACAATCTCTCCTTCCTCCTGGTAAAGGGAAACATTTTTTATTACTTTTTTCCTGTTAAAGCTTTTTTCTAAATTCATTGCCTCTAATTTTATCATTTTTTCTCTTTTTGAGATTTTATTATAGTAATAGACCTTTCCTCCTCACGACTTTCCGTTACAATTTTATCATTAGCAAAATCTACTATAACCTTTCTTCCTTTTATCATCCCTCTATTTTTGTCATTCAATTCAGGATTTCCAGTGACCTCCATCTTTTCATCAACAATATCCCATTCAACCTTTTCTCCACTTATTAAAAAATCTCCATATTGTATTTTTACATTTTTTTCAACATTTATTTTTTCTAATATTTTTTTTTCAGTTAAATAAATGTACATCCTGTTGCCTTTAATTTCAAACTCCTCGGTTAATAAAGATGATTCAGATGATTCATCTGAGAGGGAAATTAATTTTTGCTTGTTTAAAAAAGAAATCTCATCAGCTTTACATTTAATCTTTTTTTTCCCACCATCTTTTTTTTCATAGAAGATTTCAAACTGACAATTTTTAAATGCCTTCAAATTTCCCTCATTTCCTTCGATGTGAATTTCTTCAGCCATCAAAGATTCATTTCCTTTCCACATTCCAGTGTTACCAATGAATCGAGACTCATCATTTTTTCTGGACCAGAATATTTTGTCTGAAGAGATAAAGATCGGTTCGTTTGCATCAGAGAAAAATCCTATTTTGTTATTCTTGTCAATCATCGTTGTTCTTATGTTTCCTGCTCCTTCGAAATAATTTTTTTCATTATTTATTATTAATTTATCAGCAACAATCTGGTTTTCTTTGTAAACTATTTTTGGTCTAAATCCTTGAACTTCTATTATATTGTCTTTTATTGTAGAGAATGCTCCCCAAAGTTTTATATCCATATCTTCATAAAAGAAGTTATCCTGGATGTTTCCTTTTCGAATTTTATTTTCTCCAGGATAAAATTCTAAAGAAATAGAATCTCCATAAAATCTTTTCTGGTTATCTTCCATTAAAACTCTTTCGATCCCTTCAAAATTTTTTATTCCTCCTTCCTCATAAAATTCAAATTTCATGAATTCAGAAGCCAGTTTCCTTTTCTCTTGGGAGTTTAAAAATTCTGTTATATATTCACAATTTCCACTGCATGTTCCTTTAAAAGGTTTTTTCCCATCGGGAAATATTTCAAGAAATATTTTGTTCCCTGCGATTTTCCTTAGCCCTGGCTTATTATCAATGTTTTTGATAATTTCTTTTTTTTCCACCTGAGAAAATCTGAGAAAAGCATTCTCAAAAGCCTCAATCTCTTTTATGTGATTTTTTTCTTCATCCAATTTAAAATTTATAGAATTTGCCCTTAGAATGTTTTCACCCTGAGCAATGGAAGTGTTATTAATAAGTTCTCCTTTATTCTGGTCATATAAAAAGTTGAATCTTTCTCCGTGGAAAATCACTGACTCCTCATTTTCAACTTCCATCAATGCCTTTTCTAAATTGTTCAGGCTAACTTTTTTTTCGTTAAGATAATAATTCATGCCATTTGTTGATGTTCCCTCAACGTTTCTAATCATAAATTTCGTTTTTTTGTCCGTTTTAATTTCTTCATTTTTTGAGAAATATTCAAAATACTCGGATTCAATTATGTTTTTCTCTGAGATAATCTTAGAATTTTTAAGAATTTTAAAAGAAGAAAAATCTTTTGGATAAAATCCTTCTTCCCCTTCAATAATCAGGTCTTTATTATCAGGAGCTTTATTAAATATCCGAATGCAGACATTTCCTTTTAGATGAAACAGATTATCATTACCCAGATAATGTTCAAGAGAATTGACCTGGAAAATTTTTTTACCTCCTTTTGTTTCCACATAATTTATGTTTGTTTTTAACTGAATTTTGTCATCTTTTGTCTGCTTTATTTCTTCTTGTTTTTTTGTGTTTTCTCTGTCGATTCTGATTATAATTTCAAATAAAAAAATGCCCAGAATTGAAATAAGAAACATGCCCAAGATCGTTTTTCCAACTTTTTGAGAAATCATATGTATGATTATATCTTTTTTATATCTAATATATTTAAAAAAAATTCATTCGTTTGTTTTGAATATTTTCTTTGCGGATAAAAAATTATATTTATTTTTTCCCCTCTTTTTAGATTGTTGTAATCTTCTGTGTTTTCCCATATCAGGGCATCGAAAAATTTGTTTTTTTTAAACAGAAACAGTTTCAGATATTTTCCTTTCAGTATGGCAGGAGGTTCTTTAATTGTTACATTATCCGTGAAAAAAACAGGTCTTGGATTGCCTATTCCGAACGGAGAAAACATTTCTAAATAATCAATGAATACATTATCTATCCTGTCAAAATTTATACATGAATCAATCATATATTTCCGGGTGAATACCTCATCATCTACATGCGTCTCGCAATATTCCGTCAATCTTTCTTCAAGGAGTGGAATTTTCGATGGTTGAATTTCAAAGCCAGCTGCCATTTTATGCCCTCCCCAGCTTTTAAAAAGATCTTCTGAAGATTTAAGAGCATCAATTAAAGAAAAAGATTCAATAGACCTTCCTGAACCATATCCATTGTTATCATCTATTGAAATAAGAATGGCTGGCCTTCTATACTTTTCTGCAATCTTTGAAGCAACCACGCCTATGACTCCTCTATGCCATCCCTCATTTGCAAATATTAATATCTTTCGTTTCTGAGGTTCAATTTCTTTTATTTTATCCATAATTTCTTTTAAAATATTTTCCTCTATTTGCTGTCTTTGTGTATTGAGTTTATCTAATTCTTTTGCTTTAAGCAAACTTTCTTCCTGGCTTTCTGTTAAAAATAGTTCTATTGCAATGTAAGGAGATGCCAATCTCCCTGATGCATTTATCCTTGGTCCTATTTTAAATGATATATCATAGGTGGTTATTTCCTTTCCTGTTAAGCCTGATATTTCAATTATATTTTTCAGTCCGTTATTGTAAGGATTCCCGAGTTCTTTTAACCCAAGTTTTACAATAGTTCTGTTTTCTCCTTGGAGTTCAGCTAAATCCGCTATCGTGCCTATCGAGGCTATTTTTAAATAATGACGAACATTCTTATCTTTTTTAAATTCTTGAAGGAGCGATTGGACAAGCTTAAAAGTTACGCCAACTCCAGCAAGGTTTTTAAAGGGGTAAAAACACCCTCTCTGAAGGGGATTTAATACAGCAAAAGCAGGCGGAAGCTCATCCCCTGGTACATGATGATCAGCAATGATCACATCTATTCCCTTTTTATTAGCTTCATTTACGAAATCAATTGCTTTTATTCCATTATCTACTGTAATGACAAGGTCTGGAGCATAATCTTCAATATATTCCAGAGATGATTTTTTTATTCCATACCCTTCTTTAATTCTATGGGGAATGTAATAGAAAACGTTTGTTCCTAAATTTTTCAGACATTTATAGAGAATGAGAGTTGAAGTAATGCCATCAGCATCATAATCACCAAAAATTAAGATTTTTTCGTTATTTTCTTTAGCTTTCTTTATTCTTTCCACTGCTTTTTGCATATCCTTCATTAAGAAGGGAGGATGGAGGTCTTCAATTGAGGGAAACAGAAATTTTTTTCCTTCCTCAGACGTACGGATCCCCTTTCTAATCAATATCGATGCCAATTCTATCGGAATTTCTAAATCATTCGATAATTTATTCGCTTCTGGATGGATAGGATTTATTATCCATTTAGATTCATTCATATAACTAAGAATAACACATTGAATTTTGTTATATCAATATGGAATAATTTAAAGTGCTGGTATTAGTTCAGAAGGTAGTTTCTCTTATACTTTTTACATAGTGATCAGCAAGGGTAACCAGAAAACACGCTGTATTTTCCACACCAATCTAAATGAATTAGAAGAAGTCAACCATCCCCTTCCCTCAGATCTCCTCGCATCAAAATCTATGCTCGTTCGTTCAAATAATCTCCTATCACTCAAGGTCTTATCTTCTCTTATCTTCTATATTCTCTCTCGCTCCCGTTCGTTATATTATTTCTCTTTCGATAGAATAAATATAGAAGATTATTCTCACTCACTTCGCAGATTTTTAGATGCTCGTCGATATATCGCTCAGAAGATAGTTGACCTCTTAATAATTTAGATTTATATTTCATGCCACCCTTCCTGCTCACTTCTTTCTTCGTTTATGTCTTATCTATTTATTAGATGCTCTGTATATCCCCCAAGAGATGGTTGTCCTCTAAATATTTACAAATAAAGGAAAAGTTTATAATATCAAAAGAGATGATAAATTTTATTTTGCTATATAAGATTAGAAGCAGAATAAAGAAAATTATAAGCAATAAAATACAAGAAGGGGATTTAAAAATTATAGAATCCTGTAAAGATTGTCTTGTTAATGAACTCAGCTGGGAAATTTATTATCTTCTAAGAGATGAAAAAAAGAAAGAAAAATTGAAATGATGTAAGTATTTATGATATAAAAATCAATTATTTCAATCGAATGAAAAAGATTTTAAAAATTATAGGGGTTCTTACATTTTTTGGAGTTGTAAGTTTTATTTCTATGCTTATAACCATGAATCTATTGATAAAAGGGGATGAGGTGGATGTCCCAGATTTGAGAGGAGAATCCTTAGAAAAAGCTTCTTATACATGTTCTAAATTAAATCTTTTTCTGAAAAAAAGGGCAAGTCAGTACCATCCAGATTTTCCCCTAAATACGATAATTTATCAGGACCCGCTTCCAGGTCTCAAAATCAAAAGAAATAAATCAGTAAAGGTAACGATTTCTCTTGGGAGTGAAAAGGTTATTGTACCTGATTTAGCTGGAAAAACATTGAGAGCTGCAGAGATAATGTTAGGAGAAACTGGATTGCTTAAAGGGGAGATCTCTCAGACCAAGTCTTATAACTTTCCCTCAGGCTCAATTATAGCTCAGGAACCAATGCATGATGTGGAGGTTAAAAGAGGAAGTTCCGTGAATATTCTTGTATCGAGTGGTACATATGAAGAAGAGCTTATAATGCCAGATTTAATAGGAAAGAAGTTAAACTCGGTAATCAGTCAGATTGAGGGAATGGGCTTTAAAATAGGAGATATCTCCAAGATTTCCTATCCTGGGATTGAGTCAGGTATAATAATAAGGCAGATGCCATTATCAGGCTGGAAAATGATTAAAAAAAACTTGATTTCCTTAGAGGTTAGCAGTTAATGATTATTCCATCGATTTTATCAGCTAACTTTGCTTTCATCGGAGATTCAATAAAAAGAATAGAAAATGGTGGTATAGAAGCTATTCATGTGGATATAATGGATGGACATTTTGTACCAAATCTTACATTTGGTCCTGAATTGATCAGGTCGATAAAAAAGTTAACTTCTGTTTCTTTAGATGTTCATCTTATGATTGATAATCCTCACAGTATGTTAAAATTTTTTATAGATTATGGCTCTGATTGGCTTTCGATTCATGTTGAGAGTTCACCTCATTTAAACAAAATTATAAATAATATCAAGAAAAACAACAGGAAAGCAGGGGTTGCTTTAAACCCGGCCACATCCCTTTCTTCAATTGATGAAATAATTGAAGAAGTTGATTTCGTGCTATTGATGAGTGTAAATCCTGGTTTTGAAGCTCAGAATTTTATAAATTCAACTTTAAAAAAAATAACTAAGTTAAAGGAAATAGTTTTGAAGAAAAACTTGAAAGTGGAAATTGAAGTTGATGGAGGTATCGGGATTGATAACATCGAAAAAATAATAGATGCAGGAGCAGACTTGTTGGTGATAGGTTCGAGCATTTTCAAATCAGCTGATCCATTGGAATCATACATAAAATTTAAAGAAATAGAAGAAAAGAAGAGAAAATTAAATTTAAGATAGAATGAAATTTGTAGTAACTGGAGCTGCTGGTTTTATCGGGTCTCATTTATGTGAGAGACTTTTAGCTGAAGGAAATGTAGTCATTGGAGTGGATTCATTTTCAGATTATTATTCTCCTATTATTAAAGAAAAAAACATAAAGTCTATCTTGGGAAATAAAAATTTTTTATTCCTTCGAGGGAAAATGGAAGAAATGGAAATCGAAAAGATCTTGAAAGGATGTGATGGAGTATTTCATTTAGCTGCACAACCTGGTGTAAGAAAAAGCTGGGGGTTAGATTTTGAAGTTTATGTGAGAACCAATGTTTTATTGACACAAAAGATATTGGAAGTGTTAAAGAATATACCTGTAAAGAAATTTATCTATGCATCCTCTTCCTCAGTTTATGGAAATGCTGGCATTCCATTTAGAGAAAATTCTGAGTTGAAACCTGTTTCTCCATACGGTGTAACAAAATTAGCAGGAGAAAATCTTTGTTTCTTATATTTTGAGAATTTTAAAATACCTGTGATATCCCTGAGATATTTTACTGTATATGGTCCTCGTCAGAGGCCTGATATGGGCTTTCATAAGTTTTTTTTGAGTATATTAGATGGTAGAGAAATTGAGGTGTATGGCGACGGAAATCAGAGTAGAGATTTTACCTATATTGATGATGTTATAAACGGCACGATTTCTTCTTATTATTATGGTGTTGCTGGAGAGGTGTATAACATTGGAGGAGGAACGAACATAAGGCTAAATTCAATTTTTCCTCTATTTGAAAATATTACAGGAAGAAAAATAAGAATAAAATATTTGAAAGAGGTATCAGGGGATGTAAGGCATACGCAAGCAGATTATTTAAAAGCACAAAGGGATTTAAAGTTTAAGCCAAATGGGAAATTGGAAGATGGCCTTGAGAAACAATGGAAATGGATGCTGGAAGTTTATGGAGATTAAAATGAGAAAAATTTTTTTCCTAACTTTTGTCTTAATGTTATTTTTTATTTATTGTTCAAAAAAGCCACCTGTCGTTACGCCTGAAATTGCTTCTTCGGATGAGGCACTTTTTAAGCTGGGCGAAGCCTGGATGAAAAAAGACCCAGAAAAGGCAAGACTCTATTTTCGCCAGGTTATCGATACATTCCCTCAGAGCATATATGCTCAAAGAGCCAAATTAAAATTAGGAGATATATACTTTAATCAGGGTGATGAGGGAAGTATGATTTTAGCTTCTTCAGAGTATGCTGAATTTATATCCCTTTATCCCTTTAGTCCTCTGGCTTCTTACGCAAGGTATCAAATTGCAATGACATACTATAAGAAGATGTTCAAGCCAGGAAGAGATCAAACAAATACTTTGAAAGCCGTCTCCGAACTTGAGAAAGTAATTGCTGATTATCCATACAGTGAAGAAGCAAAACAGGCAAAGGAAAAATTAAAAATTTGTAAAAATAGATATACTGAACATATTTTTCTTATTGGAAGATTTTACTATAAAACAAGAGCATATGAAGCTGCTATCAACAGGTTTAAAGAAGCCCTTTCTTATTACTCAGATTTTAAAAAGCTTGATATGCTTTACTATTATTTAGGAGATTCTTTTTTGAAAGTCGGGAAAAAAGAGGAAGCTTTTCCTTATTTTTCAAAGATAATTTCAGATTACCCTGAAAGCAAATTTGCAAAAAAGGCAAGAAAGAAACTCGATAAAGAATTCAAATAAATGTATAATGATTTTTAGGAGGATTCAATTGATTACAGAACAACAAGTTTTGGATAAGCTCAAAAATGTGGTTGATCCTGAGATTGGATTAAATATAGTAGATATGGGGCTTATCTACGATGTCAGGATCGAAGAAGATCAAGTTTTTTTAAAGATGACTTTAACTGCTCCAGGATGCCCTCTTCAGAATACTCTATTAGAGGCAGCAGAACTGGCAGTAAAAAATATTGAAGGAATAAAAAATGTCAGGATAGACCTTGTGTGGGATCCCCCCTGGCATCCATCGATGATGAGCGATGAAGCCAAGAAAAGATTAGGTTTTGATTAAATCTATTCAATAAAGCTCTGAAGTGAAAAAAATCTTTTTATATAGCATTAAGGGAGCTCATCCCTATTCTTCATTATGGACATTTCCTTCAATAATTACTGCTGCTATGCTTATTGCCTGGGCGGCTGAAGCTGCACAATTTCTAATCTCTCAAGGATTGGCGTTAGCTATTTTAGCATGGCTTCAAACTCTTCCCGAATTTGCAGTCGAAGCCTCTATAGCCTGGAACAGGGATATTCCCAACATGACAGCCAACCTGACAGGTTCTCTGAGGCTTCTTGTCGGTCTTGGTTGGCCTTTAATTTATTTTGTTGCATTTTTCTCTCATTTAAAAAAATATAAAAAACCTCTTCTTTTTATAAAATTGGAAAATGAACATTCAGTGGAGACTCTGTTTCTTCTCCCTCCTTTGATATATTTTATCTATATATATTTCAAAGGTACGTTAACAATTTTTGATGGAAGTATTCTTATTTTCATATATTTAATTTACCTTTATGTTTTAAACAAGATACCTCCTCAGGAAGAAGAAAAGTTAGAGGATGTTGAAGCCATTCCAAGAAGGATACTTTCTTTAAAAAAAAGGTGGAGGAATACAGCTATAATAGCATTGTTTTTATCCGGTGGCTTAATCCTCCTTTTTACAGTTGAGAAATTCGTTGAAAGCTTGAAAAGCCTTGCTTTATTTATGGGTATTTCTGAATTTGTATTCATTCAGTGGATGGCACCTTTTTTATCAGAGTTTCCTGAAAAAGTTTCAGCCATTAATTGGGCGAGGAGAATTAAAACAGCTCCGATCGCTATCATGAATTTCGTTTCATCCAACATTAACCAGTGGACTGTTCTTGCTGGTTCTCTTCCATTTGTATTCAGCATAAGTTCAAAAGGAATAGTTTCAATTCCGTTTGATTCTTTTCATCGTTTAGAAATTATACTCACTGTGGCGCAGTCGTTTCTCGGGTTTATATTTCTGATTAACATGAGATTTCACTGGTATGAAGCTACAGCTTTATTTACGTTATGGTTTATTCAGTTTATTTTCCCATCTCTCAGGGAGGAAATTTTTTTCATTTATTTATTCTGGATAGGAATTGAGTTAATGATGATTATTTTTAAAACAAGAAGTATTAAGGCTTTTAAAATCTTTTTCCAGATCTCAAAGGAAAATAACATATTCAATCTAAATTTAAAAAAATAAAATGAATAGAATAGCATTTCTTTTTCCCGGTCAGGGATCACAAAAAGTGGGAATGGGAAGAGAATTTTATAAAAATTTTGATTTTGCAAAGAGGATATTTCACAGAGCTGATGAAGTTCTTGAATACCCGATCTCTAAATTATGTTTTGAAGGCCCAGAAGACGAACTTAAATTGACATATAATACACAACCGGCATTGCTAATTGTAAGTTACATAGCATTTTTAGCCCTTAATATTAAACCATCAATTTCAGCTGGTCACAGTCTTGGCGAGTATTCAGCCCTTCTATGTGCAGGCTCCCTTAATTTTGAAGATGCATTAAAATTGGTCTATAAAAGAGGCGTTTTTATGCAGGAAGCTGTTTCCCCAGAAAAAGGAGCAATGGCAGCTCTTATTGGAGTTGAAGGAAAAAAAGTGGAAGAAATTTTAAGCAACATGGGAGAGGGCATCGTTGAGATAGCTAATTGGAATAGCTATGAACAGATAGTTATATCAGGAGAAAAGCTTGCTGTGGAAAAAGCAGTTGAAAAGATAAAAGCACCAAAAGCTGTATATCTTCCTGTTTCAGCTCCTTTTCATTGTAGTATGATGATTCAGGCAGAGGAGAAATTAAAAATTGAGTTTGGTTCTGTCCTGTTCAAAGATCCTCAATTCCCAGTGGTTACAAATGTTGATGCAGAAAAAATATTTAAAGCTGAAAAAGCAAGGAATGCCCTAAAAAGGCAGGTCACCAAACCTGTTTTGTGGGTTCAGTCAATGGAATTGATGTTGGAAGAGGCGGAAATATTTGTTGAATTAGGCTCAGGGAAGGTTCTCAGCGGTTTAACGAAAAGAATATCAAAAATGAAGGGAAAAGAGGTGGAAATTTACAATGTGGAAGATATGGAGAGCTTATCCCAGGTAAAGAAAAGCTTATCCAGTACCACCTAAATAATTATAATTAGTGTGCTATCCCATAAATATCTTTATAAATAAACAATTTCTCATAAAGCACAATGAAGGGATATAGGGAAGATCCCTTCCCCAGCCTGGGGGAGCGAAGCGTCTAAGGAGATCTTTCTCCCATAGGGAAAGTGTCATGTCACATAAAAATAACGAAAGGTATTTAAGTGACATGACATTAGGATCATCAAAGCTATTTTTACCTTTAATTTGTTTAAGCTAATACAAACGCATTAAATAAATTGACATGTAGGGCAAGGCTTTAGCCTTGCTTTGATTCACCAAAGATGCAGGCTAAAGCCCTGCCCTACAAGAGCTTTGACATAGGTTTGCATAATTCGGGTTAAATTAATTCTCGAAGTGTTTTGTCAGAAAAAATTTTCCAGAACTTAATTAAATATTCTGCAGCGGAAATAAGTGCCATAATCATTGCAACCCATAGAAATATTTTACCTAAAAAGATGAAATCTCCTAAATATTTTTTTCCCAGTATTAATAGAGAAATACAGATTACCTCAATTTCCATTTTGAATTTGCCGAGAATCGAAGCAGATATTGTTACTCCCTGAGAAGCTGCTATAGCTCTCAACCCTGTTACAGCAATTTCTCTTCCAATTATAATCACAACCATCCATGCGGGAGCTAAATTCATTTCAACCAGAGAAATGAATGCAGATGATGTCAACAGCTTATCTGCTACAGGGTCGAGAAATTTTCCGAGTTTTGTGATTAATTTTTTTTTCCTTGCAATATATCCATCAAACCAATCTGTAAAAGCAGCTGCAATGAAAATACCAAACCCCCATAATTCTTTTCCTTCGAACTTTGTTAAGAGAACTACGACTAAAAAAGGCACAAGAAAAATTCTGATAAACGTTAGAAAATTCGGCAAATTCATATTTCTTTCATATATCTTATGACGCATTATAAGTCAAATATATTTTAAAAATTTTTGCCAAACTTTCCTTGACTTTATTAAAATAAAATTTATATATTTTAAAAATGCAAACCTTAGGTTCGGTTAATTTAAAAGGAATTCCATTATTTAAAAGAGGAAAGGTAAGAGATGTTTACGATCTGGGAGAAAAACTCCTCATTATCTCAACAGATAGAATTTCAGCGTTTGATTATGTGCTACCAACTTTAATTCCTCTGAAAGGAATAATATTAAATCAGCTATCTTTATTCTGGTTTAATTTCACATCCTCAATCGTAGAAAATCATTTGATTACATCTGAGGTAGATGATTTTCCTGATTTTTTGAAGGAATATAAAGACATATTGAAGAAAAGGTCAATGATAGTTAAAAAAGTGAAAGTGATGCCGGTAGAATGTGTTGTGAGAGGATATCTGTTCGGTTCGGGTTGGAAGGAGTATAAACAAACCGGGAAAATTGGGGATGTTAATCTTCCTTCTAATCTGAAAGAGAGCTCGAAACTTCCTTTTCCGATTTTTACTCCTGCAACTAAAGCTGAGAGCGGTCATGATGAAAATATATCTTTTGAGAGAGTAAAACATATAATTGGAGATGAAATATCTGATTTTCTAAAATACAAGAGTATTGAGATTTACGATAAAGCTTTCTCGTATGCGTTAGAGAGAGGAATTATAATAGCAGATAGTAAATTTGAGTTCGGTATCGATGAAAAGGGAAATGTTATCTTAGTGGATGAAGTATTGACTCCGGATTCTTCTCGTTTTTGGGCCCTTGAAACTTATGAAGGGGGAAAACCTCAAGTAAGCTATGATAAACAATTTGTAAGAGATTATCTGGAGAGTGTTAAATGGGATAAAAATTCCCCGCCTCCTGATTTGCCCAAAGAAGTTGTTATAAAAACAAAAGAAAAATACATCAAGGCCTATCGATTATTGACAGGAAAGATGGATATTTAATCTATGGAAAATTTTATCGACCTTCATATCCATTCAAACAAGAGCAGTGATGGAGATTTGAGCCCTGAAGAGATAATCGTTTTAGCGAAAAAAGCAGGGTTCACAGCCATATCTATCTCTGACCATGATTCTTTGGATGCCTATCCAGAAGCTTTAGAAAAAGGTAAAAAATATGGTATTGAGGTAATTCCAAACATAGAAGTAACAACAAATTTTAACGGAAGGGAATTACACATTCTATTTCCTTTTATTAAATGGAAAAGTAAAGAAATTGAGAGTTTTATTAAGAAGATAAAAAAAAGAAGATTCAGGCTTGCATTAAAAAGAATAGAAAAATTGAAAGAGATTGGATTTAACATATCCATGGATGAAGTTTTGGAAAGTTCTCAAGGAACCCCTCCTCTCGGCACTGCAATTGCAAAAGTTATATTAGAGAAAGAAAGGACGAACCCAAGATTGGAGAAATATTTTGAGAAGGATACATTCAAAGCACCCTATCGATTTTATAAGGATTATTTTGAGGAGAATAAACCGGCCTATGTTCATTTTGAAAATATCCCTGCTGAGGAAGCAATAAAAATCGGAAAAAGTTTTGGAGGCGTTCCAGTGCTTGCTCATCCAGGAGCAAGTTTTTGCAGAATCGAGACTGGGGATGCAATAATTTTAAAGAAAGCAGGGTTAAAAGGGTTAGAGGTATGGACATCTTATCACAATGAGGAGTTGACCGAGAAGTATCTAAAAATGGCATTGGATAATGGCCTCATACCGTCTGCTGGCTCGGATTTTCACGGGAAGATTAAACCCATTGTGACGATTGGTATGGTTAAAGGTGATTACAGGATATTAGAAGATTTGAAAAAGAGGAGATAAATTGTTTAGCAAGGCTGGCTTCCCATGGCTTGATTTAATCATCATATTTATCTTCATTTTTTCGTTTATATTAGGAATAGTTAGAGGGTTATTTAGAGAAGTGACATCAATAGTTTCCATAGTGGCTGGATTATTCCTGGCATTTGGATACTGGCAGGATGTCTCATTAAAAATAATAAAATGGATAAAAGACCCAACTTATTCAGAAGTGATAAGTTTTTTTGGAATTTTAATAGGGGTTATTCTATTGGGGAAATTAATTGGCCTTGTAATAAGTAAAATTTTTTTAAGAGGTCCATTGGAATTTTTAGATAGAGCTCTGGGAGGAATTTTTGGAATATTAAAAGGATTTATTATATCTGTTGCATTAATATTGATAATGGTATTTCTTCCTCTTTTTCTCGATTCAATGAAGAAGTCCTATTTCTCTCCAATTTTTTTAGATGTCTCAGTAAAAATTGTTAAATATTTACCCATCGATCTCCAGGATAAATTCTACTCAAATTACAAATATTTAATGGGGAAGGATAAGAAACATGGAAAAATCGTTTAGAACTCTTTCAATAAAAGAAAAATTAGAAATTATTTGTGAGGAAATGGTTGAGAAAAATTTACTTATAAAAGAAGCTTTAAAAGAATTTGAAAAAGTATACATAGAAAAAGCCTTAAAAAAGAACAAGGGAAATAAAAAGAAAGCATCTAAATCATTGGGAATTCACAGAAATACTCTTATAGGAAAAATAAATTCATTAAAAATAAAACAAAGATAAATCAGATTTTTTTCTAATATTTTTCTATTCATTTTCTTTTATTTATTTTAGGCAATAAAACAGTAAATGTGCTGCCTTCTCCAAGAACACTTGAGACTTTGATTATCCCGGGATGGGCATCTATGATTTTTTTTGCTATTGATAATCCCAGGCCAGACCCGCTGATTTTTCTTGTTTCCTCAAAGAATTCCACACCACATAACTGATTTTGTCTAATAAATTACTTCAAGTTTTTCTTTATTTTTTTCACGTTCTTTCCATTCGTTAATTATTTCTACTGCTCTTTTTATAAGTGTTGGAATTACTTTCTTAATTCCAGGGGAAAGTCCCTCTCCCATTTTAATTGGATGACCTATTTCTACAGCAAGAATTTTTATTGTTTCTGGTGTTTTAAGGTTTAATTTTTTTGCCAGTAAAAGAGAAAGGGGAAGCCCCAAATAATGGGGAGAGGGGGATGGGGAAACTGACAAGTCTTTCAAATCAAATTCATAAATAGTCCCTGGTTCTTTTTCCTCCTTTCTTATGGAGTCGATAATCAAAACTCTTTTATATGGAAGGATTATATCAAGTAATGTCAACCCTGATTCAGAGCTTTCCTCCAAATCTACATTTTTTCCAACTCTATCTTTAAGGGATCTTACTGCAAAAATTCCGACCCCATCATCTTTAAGAATCTCATTTCCCAGCCCAAGTATCAGAAAATTTTTTTTGTAGTTCTTTCTCATTTTGAAAAAGACCCAATTTTTAATTTTTAATCTGTCGAAGGAGTTCCCCTTTTGAATTAAAAATTCTTATAATCAAAGGAAGATGACCTGGGAGAGAATGAGTTCCACAAGCATGGCATGGGTCATAAGCTCTGAAAGTCATTTCAATCATGTTTAAAATTCCATCATCAACTTTATTCTTTTTAATTAGAGCTTTAGCTGCTTTCTGAATTCCCATGTTTATAGCAGCTGAATTGTTCTGAGTACCTACAATGAGGTTTGCTTCTTCTATGATTCCTTTTTCATCAGTTTTGTAATGATGAAAAAGTGTTCCTCTTGGTGCTTCCACAACTCCTATGCCCTCTTTTGGAGTGGTAGTTGGGATGTTCCTTATTTTTGTGTCAGTGATTTCTGGATCCTGTGATAATTTTAGCATGTTTTCAGCTGCATAGAGAGACTCTATTAGCCTGGCCCAATGGAAAGCAAGGGTAAAATGGGCAGGTTTCCCTCCCAATGTTTCATACATTCTTTCATATTCAGTCTGGGCCAGAGGAGTTGCGATGCCATCGGAGGTATTCAACCTTGCTAAAGGAGCAACCCTGTATACTCCGCTATCAATTCCATCTACGAATCCTTTCCATCCCACATTTTTTAGATACAAAAATTTTATGTAACTCCATGGCTCAACATGCTCAGCAACATGTTTAAGATAATCCTGAGCTTTAAACTTCACATATTCCTTCCCATCAGGATTTACAACCCTGATATCTCCATCGTAGAAATTTACTTTATTATACCCATCAACAAGGCCCATAGAGTATGTTTTATGATAATAAATGTCTCCTGTTATGAGGTCGACATATTCTTTATTTTTTAAAACCACATCCTCAAAAATTTTCAGGGCAAATTTTGCAAACTCTACTCCTCCTTTTGCCACTTCCTGGATTTTCTCAGCTTCTTCCTTTTTTATTCCCTTAGATATTCCTCCCGGAAGTCCAAAAACAGGATGGATAACTTTTCCAGCCATCATGGTCATCAATTCCCTGCATTCTCTTCTTATTTTTATTACCTTTCCTCCTATCTCGAGTCCAACTTTTCCTAAAACTCCAAGTATATTTCTTTCTGCAGCAGGAGCTGAGGGTCCAACAACAAAATCAGGGCCTCCCAAAAAGAAAAAGTGTAATGTGTGGTCTTCAAGCATAAATACTGAATAGAAAAGCTCCCTAATTTTTTTTGCTGCAGGAGGGGGGTCAACCTTGAAAAGGTCATCTAAAGCTTTTGTAGAAGCCATATGATGGGCAGTGGGACAGACGCCACATATTCTTGGAGTTATTCTCGCCATCTCCTCAGCAGGTCTTCCAACAACAAACTGTTCAAATCCCCTCAATTCTGGAACCTGGAGATAGGCATTTTTTACATCTCCTTCATCATCGAGAAATATTTCAATCTTTCCATGACCTTCTAACCTTGTAATTGGGTCGATAGTTATCTTTCTTGACATTTTTTCCTCCTTAAATTTTTCCTTTTAATATAGATTTGGAAAGGGAGAATCTATAAAAAGTTCCAACAGGGTCAGCTATGGTATCTATTATCTTTTGAATTTCTTTTTCATCATTAGAATCTATTATCGACGCAAAGGCTGATAGAAATTTTGCTCCCTGATCCTCCACCTGATCTGTAGGGCCAAAGCATCCTCTGCATGGCATGTTAGCTTCTATACATCTTTCTCCGCATCCTCCTCTTGTGGCTGGACCCAGACATATAAGCCCCTGATCAAGGAAACACTTTTCAGGGTCTATTTCTATCTCATAAGGTCTATATATTTTTTTAATCTTGAGCTTTTCTGGCTTTGTTTCGTTTCTCTTGCATGTATCACATAAGGATTTATTTGGAGATAAAACTGTTCCCTTAGGAGGAAGCTTTCCCTCGAGGATAGCTTTCACAGCATTCATTATCAAGTCTGCTGGTACTGAACATCCAGGAAGATAATAATCAACATCTATCACCTGGTCTAAGGCATAAGCTCTATCAAGAAATCTTGGAAGAGTTAGCTTTCCTTCAGGGACATCTGTTTCCTGAGAAGGGAGAATCTTTTCAGGGTTATGAGTTGATGGAGATGTAAAGTAAGCTCTTTCAAATATCTGATTTACTTCATAAAGATTAGCAAGTCCAGGAATTCCTCCAAGATGGGCACAGCTACCAAATGCTACAATCAACCCTGATTTTCTCCTCAGGAGCTTTACCATTTCCTCCTGTTCGGATAGCCTAATTGCTCCATTTATAAAAGAAACTCCAATAGATTTATCTTCCATACCTTCCACATCTTTTTTCTTTATGTCTAATGCAACTGGCCAGAAAGCTATGTCAACTGCTTCTACTACTTTCAATATATCTTCAGCCAGGTCTACCACTGCTTCCTCACACCCTCCACAGGAGGCACACCAGTAGAATGCTACTTTTGGCTTCGCCATTTTATGTCTCCTTTCTATATTTCAATGGACCTAAAGCTTTTATCTCCTTAGAAATTTGAGAAACACATCGGGCAAATTTTTCTCCTTCTGCAGCAGAGACCCATTCTAACTTTAGCCTTCTTCTATCGATTCCTATCTGATCGAGCATTTTCAAAAGAAGTGTATATCGCCTCAAGGCTTTATAGTTTCCTTCCTGATAATGGCAATCCCCAGGATGGCATCCAAATATGGCAACAGCATCTGCTCCCATTTCAAAGGCTTTTAAAACAAAGGATGGGTCCACTCTTCCTGAACACATTACTTTTATCGGAATTAGATTTGGAGGATATTGAATTCTACTCGTCCCAGCTAAATCCGCTCCCTGATAAGAGCACCATCTACATAAAAATCCTATTATCTTTGGACTGAAATCTTTACCATTATTACTCATAATACCTCCTATTAGAAATATCCAATAATCTAAGACACAAAGGCACTAAGGCACATAGGCACAGAGTATGTTTTGTCCTTTGTGCCTTTGCCACTTTGCGCCTCTGTGCCTTAAATGGAAATTGCTCCTGCAATCTCTGCAAGGATCTGTTCATCCCTGAATCCTTTCTGATATGAAGATCTTGAAGGGCAAGCTGCTACACAGGCACCACAACCTTTGCAGAGTGTTTCATTTACAACACTTATTTTTTTCTCTCCATTGTAGGAGATGGCATCATATGGACAAACTCCAATGCATATTTTGCATCCTGCGCAGAGTTCTTCATCTATAACTGCATATATGGGTTCAATTATAAATTCTTCCCCCATCGATAGAACTCCAGCAGCAGCTCCTGCTCCTTGGGCAATGCTTTCAGGAATGTCTTTTGGACTCTGACATGCACCTGCAATAAATATTCCATCTGTTAAAGTTGAAATAGGGCCCAATTTGGGATGCTGTTCTCTGAAAAATTTATCATTTCCGCATCCTATTCCGAATATTCTTGCGACCTGTTCAGAATCCTTCCTTGGAATTATAGCAGGGCAGAGAACTGCCATATCAACCGGTATTCTTCTTATAACTCCTGCCAGTGTATCTTCACAGCGAATTACCAATTTACCCTCTTCTTCAGGAATAAGAGCCACATCTGTAATCTCTGCCACTTTTCCTCTTATGAACGTAACTCCTTCCTGTAGCATTCTGTTATAGAACTCCTCATATCCTTTTCCAGGGGCTCTCATATCAATGTAAAATTCGTAAATATGAGCATTAGTTTTTTCCCTTATAAGATGCGAAAATTTTAAGGCATACATACAACAGATTTTTGAGCAATATTCATGGTAATTTTTATCCCTGCTTCCAACGCAATGGACAACCCCTATCGCCTCAGGTTCTTTTCCATCTGTTGTTTTTATCTTTCCCCCAGTGGGACCACTGGCATGGCAGAGATGCTCAAACTCAAGACTTGTAATCACATTGTTTAGCTTTCCATAATTGTATGCTGGAATCTTCCTACAATCAAAAAGTTCATAGCCAGTAGAAAGAACGATGTTTCCCACTTCTATTTCTTCATATTCTTCCTTCATCGCATGGTCGATCGCCCCTGGCTCACATACTTTAACACAGAGCTGGCAGTTATTCGTCTTAAAATGAATACAATACTCCGGGTCAATTATTGGCACATTTGGAACAGCTGTAAGAGTAGGCACCCTTATCGCTTTTGGAGGGCCGAGGAAAAGTTCTGAATGAATAATTTTTCTTCCAAAGAAATCATTCAAGGAAATTGCTCCAGTTGGACAGAAAAATGTACAAGCTCCACAGGTTATGCATTTTTCAGATGGTTCATCAAAAGGAGGTGCAACTTCTCTATCAACTCCTCTGTATTTGAATCCTATGGCATTGGCTCCCACCACCTGTTCACATGCTCTTACACAGAGTCCACATAGAATGCACTTCTCTTCAGGCTTTCTAATAGGGAACCTTGTTTTCTCAATCCCCATATCCTTTGCAATCTGTTGAACTACTTCTGCAGCAGGAGCCTGAGCCATTAAAAGTTCTAAGTTCATCCTTCTTGCACTCAATGCCTCTGGGGACTCAGTGTTTACAATCATTCCATTCTCTATCATTGTGTTACAGGAAGTCACTATCTTAGTTGCACCTCTATGGGTGATTTCGACAACACAGACTCTGCAAGCTGCATAGGGCTCAAGTAAAGGATGATAACATAATGTTGGAATGGGAATTCCAAGCTTTTCACAAGCCTGAAGAATTGTTACTTCTTTTTCAGTTTCAAATTTATTGCCATTTATTTCCACTCTAATCATATGGCCACCTCCTTTTTCATCCTTTCTAAATCACATCTTATACATCTTTTTGCCTCTTTTATTGCTTGTTCTTTAGTAAGCCCCTTGGCAACTTCTTTAAAATTTCCTCTTCTTTCTTCTATATTTAAATAAGAAACTTCAGGACGATAGGCTGAAATTATCTCTTCAAGTTCTTCATCAGAAAGCTCGTACGGTTTGACATATATTTGAGTTATTTCTTTTTCTTTTACAGGTTCACCTTTTAATGAGCGTAAATATCTATGAATATAGTAAGCAGCTCTTTTTCCAGCTCCCATTGCCTCAATCACTGTAGCAGGACCAGTGACAACATCGCCACCTGCAAAAATACCTTCCACATTTGTTTGAAGAGATTTGAAATCGACTTCAATGGTATTCCACTTTGATAAATTTAGAGAATAACCATCTTTAGCAAAAGGAATTTCAGGCTGTTGACCAATTGCTGGAATTAATGTATCTATTTCAATTAAGAATTCAGATCCTTTTTTTGGAACTGGCTTTCTTCTTGCATCCTTATCAAATTCTCCGAGTTCCATTCTTATGAGTTTAATGGCCTTCAGTTTGCCATTTTCTGATATAATTTCCACTGGAGCTACAAGAAGTTCAATTTTTATGCCCTCATCCAGAGCTTCCAAAATTTCCTCTCTATTTGCAGGCATTTCAGTCTGTGTTCTTCGATAGAAAATTGTAACATCAGAGCCCAATCTCCAGGCTGTTCTTGCCACATCTATTGCAGTATTTCCACCTCCTACCACAGCAACTTTTTTCCCTATCTTTGGCCTCTTCCCTCTCTTTGCTGCTTTTAGAAATTCTATAGGGTCTATCACTCCAGCTGAATCCTCACCTGGGATTCCAAGTTTTATATTTTTATAGGCTCCTGTAGCTAAAAATATAGATTTATATCCTTCTTTGAAAAGGTCTTCCAGTGTTTTATCAATGCCAATCCTTATTCCCGTTTTAAACTCAACTCCACTTTTCCTGATAGCTTCTATCTCCTGATCCACATCAGATTTTGGAAGTCTGAATTCAGGAATGGTTTGAGTTAACATTCCTCCTAAAGTCTCCTCGGCTTCAAAAATTGTTGGTCTGTACCCAAGCTTCACAAGCTCCCATGCACACATAAGACCTGCCGGACCGCTGCCAACAATTGCAACTTTTTCATATCTTTTTGAACCTTTAACCACTGGAGGTTTCCATCCTTTTTCTCTTCCATAATCAAGTACAAACCTCTTAAGACTCCTGATACCTATTGCATCCCCAGTTTCTCCTGTTCTGCATCTTATCTCGCAAGGACTATCACACACTTTTGCACAAACAGTAGCCAGTGGATTGTCTTCTCTTATAACATTAAAAGCTTCTTTGAATCTCCCTTCAGCCACATATGAAATATACGCAGGAGCTTGTGTATCTATAGGACAGGCTTCAATACAAGGGGTTATACTTAATTCTTTACAAATCGATGCGGGACAGCGGTTATCTTTTATATGAGCCTCATATTCATCTCTAAAGTATCTTATTGTTGTCAATACTGTATTAGGCACGGATGTACCTAATCCACAGAAGGCTGAATTTTTTATATATCTACCAATATCTTCGAGGAGCTCAAGGTCTTCCATGCTTCCTTTACCTTCAGATATTTTTGTGAGGATATCAAATAATCTTACTGTTCCTTCTCTGCAGGGAGTGCATTTACCACAGGATTCATCTTTCAAAAAAGAAAGGAAAAAGCGGACAACATCTATTATACAAGTATTTTCATCCATAACAACCAGTCCTCCAGAACCCATTATAGCTCCAGCTTCTGTAAGGCTTTCATAGTCTATTGGAAGATTGAGAAGTTCTGCTGGCAAAAATCCACCAGATGGTCCTCCAATCTGGACGGCTTTGAACTTTCTATTTTGAGGAATACCACCGCAAACATCAAAAATTATGTCCCCAAGTGTTATCCCCATTGGCACTTCTATAAGTCCTGCATCTCTTATTTTCCCTGCCACTGAAAAAACTTTAGTCCCTTTGCTTGTGATTGTGCCGATGGTAGAGAACCAATCTCCCCCTCTATTGATTATAGCTGGGATATTAGCCCAGGTCTCTACATTGTTTATGCATGTAGGTTTACCCCACACTCCTTTTTCTGCTGGGAAAGGTGGCCTGTATCTCGGTTCACCAAGTCTGCCTTCTACGGATGCTATTAAAGCTGTTTCTTCACCGCAAACAAATGCGCCTGCTCCTTTTACAACTGTTACATCAAAACTGAACTCTGTTCCCATTATATTATCTCCTAAGAGACCATATTCTCGAGCTTGATCTATCGCAGTATAAACTCTTTTTAAGGCCAAGGGATATTCTTCTCGGATGTAAAAGAAACCGTGGTTTGCGCCTATTGCCTTTGCTCCAATAATCATCCCTTCTAAAACAGTATGAGGGTCTGATTCAAGAATTGCACGATCCATAAACGCTCCTGGATCTCCTTCATCGCCATTGCAAATCAGGTATTTTTCATCTCCAGGCTGTTTACGCGTTATCTCCCATTTGAGACCAGTAGGAAATCCTGCTCCACCTCTTCCCCTGAGTCCAGATTTCTTGATTTCTTCTATTATTTGATCAGGCGTCATCTGAGTAAAGGCCTTTTCGAGAGCAGTATATCCATCCATTGCTAAATATTCTTCTATCTTTTCTGGGTCAATAAGTCCCCTGTTTCTTGAAACAATAAGAATTTGCCTCTTGTAAAAATCAATATCTCTCATCCTTGGGATCGGTATCTCTTCTAAGGCAGGAGTATACATGAGCTTTTTTACAGGTCTTCCTTTTAACAAATGTTCTTCAACAAGATAGGGAACATCATCTTCTTTCACACTTTGATAAAAGATTCCATCGGGTTCTACAAGGATTAATGGACCTTTTCCACATAAACTATTGCATCCTGTAGGTATTACAGCAACCTCGTCCTTGAGTCCTTTTTTCTCTATTTCTTTTTTAAAAATTTCTAAAAGATCAAAGGCACCCTTTGAAACACAGGCGGTGCCAGTACACACTAAAAGCTCTAATCTACGCATCCTCTCCATTTTTTTTCCTCCTTATTTTTTCAACCACCAACCCTCTCGCTTCCTACAGCCAGGGCATATTCCTTTACAATATTTCCTTTTAGAACATGTTCATTAAAGATTTTTCTTATTTTCTCTGGAGTTAAATCAACATATTTTACAGGAGCCTGATCTTTTATTTCTATAGTTACCATAGGTTCCCTTGAACACAACCCAGCGCAACCTGAAGTTGTTATCATCACATCACGGATCCCTTTTTTCTCATATTCATCCATGAGTGCACTCATAATTTGTCTTGCACCAGCAGCAATTCCGCAGGTTCCCATATGAACAATTATCTTAGCTTTAAAATCACCTTCTCTTAAAAATAATCCTTTTTTTGTTTCTTCTCTTATTCTCTTCAATTCTTCTAATGTTTTTTTCGTCATATTAAGACCTCCTACTTAAATTTTGTGATAATTTTTTTTATCTTATAAGGAGTTAAATATCCATAAACATCTTCTCCTATTATTGAAGCTGGAGCTTGTCCACAGCATCCTAAACAATAAACCTTATGGAGGCTGAATTTCATATCTTTGGTTGTCTCACCTTCTTTTATATTTAATTCCTTTTCAAAATTTTCTAATATTTTTGCACCTTGTTTAATCTGACATGCTGTCCCCAAGCATACTTTTATGATGTGTTTACCTTTAGGCTTTAGACTAAAAGCCTTGAAAAAAGTTACAACACTATAAATTCTACTTATTGGGATGTTAGTGTTTTCTGAGATTTTCTTAAGGGCATCTTTTGGAAGATAATTGAATTCAGCCTGAAGGTCTTGAAGCATGGCTATAAGGGAACTTTTTTCACCCTTATACCTTTCAATGATACTATCGACCTTTTCCATTGAAAACATTTGCTCACCTCCTTGATAAATTGTCCAATCCATTCTTCAATATCTTTTTTATTTCCCTGATGGTTTCAGGTTTTATAAAATTATCTTTTATTAATTTTTTATAATTATTAGTATCAAAGATAAATTTACTTCCGTTCTTTTGATGTATGTATATAAATTTCAGTGAAGGATTTGCTGCAATGAGTGTAATCAAGGTACTTACCATATCCCCAAGGGGCTTTCTGTCGATATGTCTGAGCTGAAATGTAGCAGTAATTTTTGTTCCTTTCCCCAATTTTGACTTAATAGATATATCCCCCCCGCTCATTCTTGCTGCCTCAGCAAGGAGTGGCAATCCAAGCCCCACCCTTCTTGTTGTCCTTGTTGTAAAAAATGGATCAAGCACTTTTCTTACAGTTTCCTCATCCATCCCTTTTCCATTATCTATTATTTCTAAAGAAAGAATGTCTTTTTCTGAATTTTCTGAGATCTTGATTTTAATTTCTTTTGCACCAGAAGAAATGGAGTTCTCAGCTATGTCCAGAATGTGAAGAGATAAATCTTCCATTTCAGTTAATGACCTTTCTTCCTTCTTCGCTCTTTAAAGCCTTTTTTATCTCATCTAAAGTAGGCTCTTTTAAAAGAAAAGAGGTTACGCCCTTTCCTATCTCTTCCAGCTTGTGAGCATCTGAAGAGAAAATAAATGGGAAACTCTCATATTGATTAAATATTTTCCTTGCTTCTATATTTGAAAGTTTTGGAGATATCTCTAAAGCATCTAATTTAAGATTTTCTGGGATAAAACCTAACTGACCGATTATGCTGAATCCTTCTCTATCTACATGAGAGGCAATGGCAAGTCCATTAAAAGAGTGAATAAAATCAACCACATCTTCTACTGAAAGTTCAGTAGCTCCAATTAAAAGTTTATTATTAAAACCTTCGACTTCATCAAGTTCATTTGCAACAACTTGAGTCCCGAAAGCCTCTTCATCATTCTCGCCAGAAAGATTCTCATATATGATCTCCTGAAGCTTTAAAGCAGATTCAGCTTTTTCGAATAACGCAAGTATATGCACTTCTTCTTTTGAAGTTACTTCCATTCCAGGTAAAACTTTGATGTTTTTGGTTTCTGCAACTTTTGTAAATGCCACTACATTCTCGGAAGAATTATGATCACAGATACCAATAATCTCTATTTTCTCCATCGTAGCTTTATTTATTATTTTTATGGGTGACATATTCAGATCAGCACAGGGGGATAAGCATGAATGTATATGTAAATCAGCTTTAAAGGGTTTTAACATTTTTGTGATGCTTTTATTCCCAACTGATATAATTGACCTGCTAACTCAAAAGTGGATAATTTGCTTATTAAAATTGGAACATTTTCTTGTTGGGCTTTTTTTATAGTTTCTTCTTCGGGCTTGCGATTGTTTACAAGTATTATTCCCGAAAGTTCTTTTAAAATTGCAACAGCTACTATATTTTGATGAGTCTGTAATGTAAGCCAGATATTTCCCTTTACTGTATTAGCTATGACATCACTTAAAAGGTCACTGGCATATCCTCCTGTTATCTGGACATCTAACCTATCTTTTGCGGTTATTATCTCTAAATTAAGTTTTTTTATTATTTCATTTAAGTTCATTTTAATTTTCTCCTTTTCTACTAACCTGTTTTATTTTGAGAAATTTTTCTGATGAGATAAGTATGCAATCTGAAATTTTTGCTTCTCCCTTAACTACATCTTCAGCAAATGCCAAACAGGTGGGAGAGCCACAGACCCCACAATCAATCTTTGGCAAGCTCTGATATATTTCATCCTTTTCCTTCATCTTCTTTATAGCATCTGAGATGTTTTCAGCGAGAGGCTTAAGAGGTCTTGGGTTTATTTTTTCTCTAATGAAGAAATAATCTTCTTTGTATAATCTTCTTATTTCCCTTATATCGGGACAGGCTTTATTCTTTCTTAGCTCAAGGGTCTCGATTAATTTTAAAATCTTATTATAAGAGATGTAGATATTCTCTACAGTTAATGAACCTCCGACGCATCCTTCGATGCACGCATAAGCTTCAACAAAATCAATATTTTTTAATTTACCACTTACTACATCATCAAATATTTTGATAACATGGGAGAGACCTGAAACTCCCAAAGAGTTCTTTAATCTAAGTGTTCTACATATTCCTCCTGCTATGGACCAGGCTATGCCAACTATACATATGTTTTCTAAGGATTGTTTATATTCCCGTTTATTCAGACCCTCCATTGCAGAAAGAAGAGGAGCATAAACATCAGCAATTGAAATAGCCCCGTCTAAATGTGACTTCCCCCCTTCTGCGGGCTGTTTTATGGATATCATTTTTGCAGGGCAAGGAGTAAGATAAATTGCACCGATTTCTTCTTCCTTAAGCCCTAATTTTTTAGATTTCCCCTTTTTCATTTCTCTTGCAGCTATTTCTCTCGGTGGTTCGATTGGTATTATTAAATCTATCAATTCAGGATATTTTACCTGGATTAATCGAACAATAACCGGACAGGAATTTGAAATGAGAGGTTTTTGCCCTTTGTAATCTCTTATGTATTCTTGAATCGCGAAACTTACTGAACCGCATGCCAGAGCTACATCGTATGCCTCATCAAATCCAATCTTTCTTACTCCTTCAAGGACTTTATCAGGAAGGATTTCTCGACCAAATTGAGCGTAAAGGGCAGGTGATGGAATAGCAATGTTATATTTGAACTTAGAAAGTTCAGAAAATGAATCTGTGAGGGGAAGAATGGCATTTTGTGGACAAGTTGTTGTACATTCTCCACAATCAATACATCTCTCCTCGATCATTTTAGCTTTTCCGTTTCTAATTCTAATTGCTTGAGTCGGGCAAACTCGCATGCACCTCATTCTGCCATTGCATTTTTCTTCATCGAAATAGATTGAGTGATAATATTGTTCCATTTATGTCTCTTTTTTTAAATTAATGATTATTCCAACTTTTGTTCCCTTGCCTACCTCAGAGGAAATTTCGAATTCATCTGCGTTTTTCTTGATGTTTGGTAATCCCATCCCTGCTCCGAAACCCATCTCCCGCATTTCTTCTGTAGCAGTGGAATATCCTTCCTGCATTGCAAGCTCTATGTCTTCAATTCCTGGACCTTCATCTTCTACATTAATTTCAATTTTTTCAGGAGAAAGAGAAAAATTTAAAATTCCTTTATTAGCATACATCACTACATTCATTTCTGCTTCATAAGTAGCGATAGCCACCCGTCTTACAATTGAAGAATTTATTCCAACTTGTTTGAGAATTTCTTTTATTTTTATTGAAACACTTCCAGCATTTTTAAAATCTCTTCCCGTAATGTTAAATTTTTCCCACAGAATATTTTCAACTGACATTTCTGCTAACCTTTAGATTTTTCGCCAACGCCAGGCAAGCCATGGGAATAAAGAAGACCACAGGCTTCATACATCATACATTTTGCTGATAGCAAAGGAATGTTCAGTTTTATGGCCAGATCTACCGCATCTTTATCAGGTCTTTTCCCTCGAACATATACAATAGCTTTAACCTCAGCTATATCAGCAGTTCTTACAGATTGGATGTTAGTCAGCCCTGTTAAAAGAAGAGAGCCGGGTTTAAAATAGGCCAGAACATCACTCATCAGATCAGAACCACATGCATATTTTATTTCTGTATTCATGGAGTCTCCACCACAGATAACCTCACAGTTAAGTATTCTTTTTATCTCTTCAAGAATCATATACAGAAATACCCAATTACCAAATTCCAACAAACAAAGAAAGGCACAGAGGCACAAAGTGACAAAGGCACAAAGGATGAAAAATTAAACAACCTCTGTGCCTATGCGCCTCAGTGCCTTTGTGCCTTAGATTACTTGGTGTTTGGTTATTTTGCATAAACTTTCTCCCCTATCAACACTCCTTCTCTTTCGATTTTTCTCTGGGAGGGGGTTATAAATGCAGGGCAATTCTCCCAGCAAATCCCGCAGCCAGTGCACACATCCAGCTTTACATATCTCGGTTTTTTATGAATTTTAACCTTGAAGCCTCCAATCGAACCTGACACATTTTCAACTTCTGAATAGGTCATGAGAACAATTTTTTCCTTTCCTTTCACTTCTCCCATCTTTGGAGTTAATATACATGCTGCACAATCGAGTGTGGGAAATGTCTTGTCCAGCTCACCCATTCGACCTCCGATTGACGGCTCTCTTTCCACTAAATACACCTTTCTTCCAGCTCCTGCCAGTCTTAGTGCAGATTCGATTCCAGTAATTCCTCCGCCAACTACAAGGACATCTGGGTTTATCTTAACTTTTGTATATTCAAGTGGTTCATGCCAAGTAACTCTTCTGATTGCCGCTGATACAATTTTTTCAGCTTTATCAGTGGCTTCAATAGAGTCCTCTGTAACCCATGAACAATGTTCCCTGATATTTGCCATCTGAAAGAGGAAAGGATTCAAACCAGCTTGAGCACAGGCTCTTCTGAACGTGTTCTCATGCAAGGCTGGTGAACAGGAAGCAACAACTACCCTGTTCAGGTTTAAGTTCTTGATGTCATTCTTTATAAGATCTTGCCCCGGGTCAGAACACATATATTTATAATCTCTTGCTGCTTTAACTCCTTCAATTTTTGAAGCAAATTCAGCGACTTTTTCAACTTTTACTTTTGGTGCAATGTTAGTCCCGCAATGACAAATATAAACACCTATCCATAGGTCTTCGTTTTTTTCCAAATTTTTTTTCATTTTTACCTCCGTCAAACTGGATAAAAATGCTCTGCTGAAACGATTGATCTTTTCATCCCCAATGATTGTTTAGATAGTCCAAAAGCCATACCCATTACCTGAGTAAAATATAGAATGGGCATGTTAAAATTGGATTTATACATTTTGTTTATACTTTCCTGGTAAGCTTCAAGGTTGAATTGACAGAGAGGACATAGAACTGCGATACAATTCGCTCCCCTTTTAATTGCCTCTTCAATGAGGATGTAATTTAGTCTGAGCCCAACTTCTTCAATGGTTCCTGTTAAAGATCCTCCACAGCATCTCGTTTTAACAGGATACTCCACTACACTGGCTCCGATAGATTCTAAAAGAGAATCCATTATCTCTGGATAAATTGGATTATCCACATCCGTATAAGGGCGGACAATCTGACAACCGTAATATGGCGCTATCTTCATTTCCTTTAAAGGTTTCCTAACATGTCTTTTTATCTCATTCAACCCCATATCATTAACGAATATCTCCAACGGATGTTTTACAATAGTATTTCCTGAATAACTGAGTCCAATAGAGCTAAGACTATTTTTAATTTTCTCTTTTAAATCAGGATATTTTTCGATGTAATCTTTTGTCTTTTTTAATACAAGATAGCAAGCACTACAGGGAGCAACAATATCTTTTCCATTTTTTTCTGCTAAGGCCATATTTCTTGATGAGAGAGTAAAAGATATGGTTTCATCCACAGACATATATATAGTAGCTCCACAGCAATTCCAGTCTTCTAACTCATTCCAAATAATCCCCAATTCTTTGAACACAGCCAAAAGGGATTCTTCATAAGCCTTAGCAGTTCCTTTAACAGAACAACCTGGGAAATAAGCATATTCTTTCATTTTTTCCCCTCCAGTCCTTTTAAAAGAGTTTTTATTTCCTTAGGGTTCTTTATTGTCTCTGGCATGAGTTTTATACGCCCAAGTTTAAACAATTTCATCCCAAGGTTTGAATAGTTAAATATTTTAAAAGGATTTGACTTAAAGAAAAGTTTTGTAGTTAGCCTTCCTTCGTTTATTCTTCCATAGTTTCTGACCATTTTTGTAAATTCTCTTGCGAGAACCGGAATTGGAAATTTTCGAGGACATATATTTTCCTCAATAGCCATCCTCTTTAAAGCATACATAATATCTGTAATCTTTATATTCATTGGACATTGAACAGTGCAGGAGTAACATGAAGAGCATAGCCAGATTGTGAAGCTTTTCAGAACTTCATCCTTAAACCCACTTCTTATCATTGCCATGATTCTTCTTGGCGTATAATCCATGTAAAGGGAAATAGGACAGGTTCCACTGCATGTTCCACACTGGATGCAGTTATAAACCTCTTCTCCTCCATACATGGAAGCAACTTCTTTTATAAATTCTTTATCCAATTCTGATTCATACTTAATATTTCTTTTTATCTGCATTTTTCCCTCCTAAATGGTTATAAATATGAAATATTATAATTTAATGGAGTAATAGTGATCTGGAGTTTTATCTCCCCCACTTTGGGTGTATAAAAAATATGAAGCCTCCTATAAAAATATTAATTAAAAACAGCCTAAATATTTTATTAAAATATTATTATTAACTATATTATTGACTCCTGTATAAAAATGTCCCATCGTTCCGTCATTCCCGTGAAAATGGGAATCCAGCTCCTTTCCTCTGGATTCCTGCTTCCGCAGGAATGACAAAAACACTATCAGCATAGGACATTATATTACAGTCTTCAATAATAACTATATTAAATAGTGACATCTGTGTCATCTATGTCTAATTGAAAACCTTATATTAAAAAATAATAAAATATTTTTATTATGTCAAGGGATTTTAGGCTGGAAGCAAGTTAATTTTTGTCTAAACCCGAATTACGCAAGGTTTCCTTCAATGGCATTCCTGCTAAAGCAGGAATCCAAAGGGGTAAACTTCAGCAGGAATCCAGCGTTTATCATCCCTTATTTCTGGATTCCCGCCCCCCGTTTTCACGGGGGCAACCCCTGATTTAATCAGGGGCCTGCGAAAGCAGGGGCGGGAATGACGAATTAACGAAGGTTTACATAATATCCTTGCGTAATTCGGGTTAAAAATTTGTTTGTTAAGATATTTAGGGGACAGCACCCAAGAAAAATAAAGGAATATAAAATAAAAACATGCGGGAGATAATATAATAGAAATTAATGATAATTGACAATTCTATTGTGCTTAAAATTAATTTCCTTTAATATTTAGTCATGTTAGGAAATGAAAATGATAATGAATGAGAGAAAAAAGTGTCCATTATGTAAAAGTGAGAAAATAAAAATGTTTAGAAAAGGCAACATAAGGCTTGAACATCTTGAAAGTAAAGATTTTAAAGTTACAGATTCGCAGTATGGTAAATTATGGGATTTAAGTAAATGTGAAATGTGCGATTTTGTTTTTGCAAATCCAATGCCTTCTAAAGCTCAGATATTAAAATACTATCAGTCGATGGAAGACAATGCCTATCAGAAAGAAGAAGAAGGAAGGTCTTTTAATTTTTTAAGAATAATAAATTATTTAGAAAAAATTTCCAGAAAAAATGCAAAACTACTGGATGTTGGCACTGCCACAGGGATTTTCATAAACCTTGCTAAAAGTAAAGGGTTCAATGCCACAGGAATTGAGCCGAGCAAGTGGAGTGTGGAGAAAGCAAAAGAAATTTATGGAATTGAACTTATCCAGGAAGATTTTCTTGATTATGAATTTGGCAATGAAGGGTTCGATGTTGTTACTTTAATAGATTTAATTGAACATACGCCTTACCCAGAAAAAGTTGTTGAAAAAACGCATAATATATTGAAAAATAAAGGAGTAATTGTTATCGTTACGCCAGATGTATTTAGCCCAGTTGCAAAGATATTAGGAAGAAGATGGTGGCATTTTAGGCCAGCCCATTTAGTTTTTTTCACAAAAAAATCCCTGACTAAACTACTTGAATTGAACGGATTTAAAATATTAAAAATTAGAAAATATGTTTGGAAATTTACTTTATCTTACATTATGTCAAGGTTTAAAATAATGAAAAGAGTCTCAGAATGGAGATTTTTTAAAAAACTATATATAATACTGGCTTTAGGCGATTCTTTAGAAGTTTATGCCAGGCGAAAATAAAACAAAATGAATTCCTATTTAAAAGCAATGAGAATTGAGCGTTGGCCTCGTAGCCTGGCTATTTTTGTGGGAGTATTTTTTTACCTTTTGCTTAACAGAAATAATTTAGGTCAAATTGATTTAAAATACCTTCTTGTTTATTCATTATTTGCATTTATTTTAACAGGCATGGTCTCTGTAGTTAATTATATAATTAATGAAATTGCTGATTTTCCATTTGATTCTCATCATCCCGCAAAAAAGGAAAGGCCCTTGCTTAAAGGCGAAGTAAATAAGAAGTCTTTGATTTTCATTGCCATTTCTCTTTTATTAGTTTCATTCATTATATCAGTGCTATTCTTTTCTCTTTATTTTCATTTGTCTCTATTTTCATTGTTTATTGCAGGTATTTTATACAATTTAAAGCCATTTAGAGTGAAAGACATCCCTTATTTTGATTCGATTCTTGAATCGGCAAATAATCCAATTAGATTTTTAATAGGATGGTTTTCATTAGAACCAGAGAAATTTCCACCGTTAATACCATTAATTTTCTGGTGGTTATTCGGTAATTTTTTATTGTCTGGCAAGAGAATCTCAGAGTTGAAATATCTTGGAGATGAAAGAGCTAAAAATTACAGAAAATCATTCAATGGATACAAAAAAGGAACTCTTAATTATTTTATGATTTTAAGCGGCTTATTATTTTTTATTCTATACATCCAATTTTCAGTCGAAATAAAAAACAAACTTTTCATTTTTTCAATACCTTTTGTCTTTATATTTCTTTTAAGTTTTTCATACAAAGTGCTAAAAGGTGGAGCATTGATTGACGAACCAGAATCCCTTATAAAGGATAAACTCTTCTTTTTTTTGATTCTTTTAATATTTATTTTTATTTTCTTTTCTTTATTTGTAAAATAAATTTGAGAAAATTTAATTAGTTTTAATGGGGGAAATAATGACAATCAGCCAAGATATGATAATTAAATTGCTTTTGAGTATAATCCTGGGTGGAATCATAGGGATCGAAAGAGAAATAAGTGGAAAATATGCAGGGTTCAGAACTCACATATTGATTTGTTTTGGTGCAACTTTGATGTCCATATTATCCTTTGAATTTGTTAAAGGTACATCAGGAGACCCTTCAAGAATTGCAGCTCAGGTTATCACAGGAATTGGATTTATTGGAGCTGGAACTATTATTCAGGCAAGAGGAGAGGTAAGGGGTTTGACCACTGCTGCATCTTTGTGGGCTGTTGCTGGGTTAGGTTTGGCAATTGGAACAGGCAATTATTTTATTTCTGTTATCTCCACATTTATAATTCTTTTTACGTTGATTATTTTCAGATTCTTGGAGAACCTCATCTCACCTAAATACAGTGTTCATCTATATGAAGTAAAAACAAAGAAAACGCCTGAAGTTGTAAATGAAATTAAAAAAATAATATCTCAGTTGGATTTAAATGTTGAAAGCTTTGAGATAAAGAGAAAAGAAGATTTTTTTCATGTATCTGTTTCATATTCTGGCAGCCAATCTAAGGATAAGCAATTCCTGAAAAACATTCTTGAATTAAAAGAAATAGAAGAGATAACCCATAGGGTATAATTTATACTTAAGGTTAAAAATAGGGAGAGGAAGTAGCGTGTTACAAAAGAAAAACAAAAGGTATTTAAGTGACACAACACTATTGTGCTTTTCCATAAATATCTTCACAAATAAATACTTTAGAATAAAACACAATGAAGGGGCATGGGGAAGAAGCTTCCCCATGTCTGGGGGTGCTCAGCGAAGCGTCTAAGGAGATCTTTCTCCCATAGGGAGAGTGTTGTGTCACATCAAAATAACAAAAGGTATTTAAGTGACACAACACTATTGATTGCAAGTTTTAACCTGGGAAAGATTGAAGAGATAAAAAGTTTCCTTTCCGATCTTCCTTTCAAAATAATAGGTCTCCATGAATTATATTTGAGAAATGAATTCTTAGAATCAGGAAGGAGCTTTTTAGAAATAGCAAGAAAGAAGGCTATTTTCTGGAATAAAAAGACCAATCTGATGACTCTGGGTGAGGATTCGGGATTGATTGTTGAGGCTCTTAATGGATTGCCAGGAATATATTCATCGAGATTTTCAGGTAGCGAAGGAGATAGTAAAAAGAATATTGAAAAATTGTTATATTTAATGAAAGGTATTCCCTACCAAAAGAGAAAGGCAAAGTTTGTATGCGCGCTTGCTCTTGCCGATGAAAGAATAATAATTTTTGAGACAAAACAAGAAGTGGATGGGGTAATTCTTGAAAAGCCAAGAGGAAAAATGGGATTTGGATATGATCCAGTGTTTTTCTATCCTCCGTTGGACAAAACATTTGCAGAAATGAATATAGATGAGAAAAATTCAATCAGTCATCGGGGAAAAGCTTTAAAAAAATTGGTTGGATACTTGAGAAAATTTAAAAACAATAAAAAAGTTTAAATCCGATGATAAAAGGTCTTTGTGTTATCGAAACTCTTAAAAAGGTAAGTTTTTTTTCTAAATTAAAATTCAATGTTTTAGAGATTTTATGCATGAAGTCTGAACTTCGAAATTTTAATAAAGGAGAAATTATTTTCCTTGAAGACGATTTTTGTGATGGCCTTTTTATAATTCACAAGGGAACCGTAAAGATTTATAAAAGTTCTGGTGAAGATAGAGAACAGGTTCTTACGATTGAAAAAGAAGGGAGACCAATAGCTGAACTTTCAGTTTTTGATGAGGGTCCATTCCCTGCTTCTGCAGAAGCTTTAGAACCAACTACTTTAATATTTATTCCAAAAAGAGACCTTAAAGAATTGTGTTACAAATTTCCTGAGATATTCGAGGGGATAATACGTTCTCTTTCAGAAAGATTGAGAAAAATGGTTCATCTTATAGAAGATTTAGCATTTCTGGAGGTTAAACAGAGGTTGGCAAAATACTTAATCAAGAGAGCAGAGGAATCAGGAGTGAAAGAAGGGGAAAGAATTATATTGGACCTTAAATTGACGAATCAGGAATTGGCATCTCAAATAGGGACAGTGAGGGAAATAATTTCAAGAAGTTTTAAAAAATTCCGTAATTCAGGAATTATCCAGTCTAAAGGGAAAAAAATCATAATCATGGATTTTCATAAGCTCAAGAAAGAAGCAGAAATAATTTAAATTTTTTAAAATCTGTGACTTAAGTCATTTCAATGGAAATCTTTGTATATTATATTAATGGTGAAGGAGGAAAGAAATGATTTCAACAGATGTTTTAAAACATGAACATAGAGTGATTGAGAGAATGATAAATATACTTAAGATTGCATCAGAAAAGTTGAATTCAGGAGAGGATGTTCCAGCGGAAATTTTCAGAAAGTCGGTTGATTTTATAAGAACATTTGCTGATAAATGCCACCATGGGAAAGAAGAGAATATCCTTTTTAATGAAATGGAAAATCGGGGAATGCCAAGAGAAGGTGGCCCGATTGGTGTAATGTTGATGGAACACGATGAGGGAAGAAGATTCGTAAAAGGTTTAGCTGATGCGGTTGAAAAGTATGAGAAAAATAACAAAGAAGCAAGAACTGAGATAATAAGAAATGCTCTTGGCTATTCAGAACTCCTTACTCAACACATTTTCAAAGAGGATAACATCCTTTATCCCATGGCAGACCAGATGTTTGCCAATGAAGATCAGAAGGAATTAATAAAGCGATTCGATAAAGTTGATGAGGAAATGGGAGAAGGGATCCATCATAAATATGTGGAATTAGTTGAGAAATTGGAGAAAGAATTGGGAATTTAATTAATATATCTCCTTTTCATGAGATTTTTTAAAATTTTTCCAAAACCGATTATTCCAAAGGAACATGGAGCATGGGGAATGCTCTATGTTCCCTTTTTCTCATCTTTTTTGCTACTGAAGTATATAAAAATCGAATACATACTATTTTTTTTCTTAATTTCTTTGCTTTTCCTATCCAAAGAGCCTTTAATTGCTATCATGAGGCTCGAAAAACTAAAAAATATAAAGAGTAAAAATTTTTATGATGCAATTTATTTTTTGGTTTTTTATTTTCTATTGATTTCATTCCTTTCTTTTTTATTAATTTTTATATATGGGCTTAAATTGTTGATATACTTTGGAATTGTTGCATTTTTTCTTCTCATCGTTTACATATATTTTGTCTCAAAAAAGAAAGAAAGAACTTTTATGGGAGAAATATTTGCCATAACAGGATTATCATTATCAGCCCCTGCAGGATACTACTCATTAACTAGTTCCATTGATTTAAAAGCTATTATTTTATGGATTATTAATGGAATTTTTTTTATTAGCAGCATTTTTTATGTTAAATTGAGGGTTTCTTTTTTTATAAGAAATGAAGAGAAAATTAGAAAGTCGAAGACCTTGTGTTTAATTTATCATTTATTTCTTTTCTTGTTCATAGTTTCATTAATTGTAAGCAATAAAATATCGTATTTCGTTTTCTTTGCTTTTTTACCAGTTATAGTTAGGGGGATATGGCCTTTAATTTTCGAGCCTTCAGGATTTAATATAAAAAAAATTGGTAGAACTGAATTGATTTATTCACTTATTTTTGTAATTTTTATTGGATTTGTAAAGATATCTTAATTTCGTCAAGAAGTTCTTCTAATGATTCTCTTTTTGGACCTGCCACTTCAATCAATGTTCTACTTCCCCCTCCCTTTCCTTCTATGGTCTGGGAAATTTTCGGAGTAAATTCTCTTAGGTCGAGTGGAATATTTTCTGAGCAGGCAAGAATAACATAAACTTTTTCTGATTTAACTCCAAATAAAACTACATAATTTCCCCTTTTGATTAAATTCAAAGCTAAATATTTTATTTTCTTTGGATCTCTATTATAAAAAATTTTTTTAATAATTCCTTTCTCACCCTCTTTTTCGATGTCAAATGCTTCATACTCAATCAATCTATTCTCAATCTCTTCTGATTTTTTCCTGAAGCTCTTCAGCTCTTCTTTTAATCTTTCGATGGCATTTTTGACTTCTAAATCTTTTACTGAAAAACTGTCAGCAATTTCTTTTAAAAGCTTATTTTTTAAATAATAATCTTTCAATGCTCTTTTTCCGCATAAAAATTCAAACCTGAAATTATCTCTTATTTTTTCCCACTTTAAAACTTTTATAATTCCTACTTCACCTGTTCTTTTTAAATGGGTTCCTCCACATGCTGAGAAATCAAAATTTTCTATTTCAACGATTCTTAAATTTTCTACATCTTCTGGAATCTTTCTCAATCTTATATTTTCTCCTATTTCGTTCCTTTTTATAAAATATACTTTTACTTTTCTATTTTCATAGATTATTGAATTGGAAAGATTTTCAACTTCATAGACTTTTTCCCAATCTATCTTTCTTAGATTAATTTCAATGGTTGAAATTTCCTCGCCAAGATGGAAAGAAAGAGTTTCAGCATTCAGTAGCTTGATGAAAGATTCAGAAAGAATATGTTGGCCTGTGTGCTGTTGCATGTGGTCATATCTTCTTTCCCAGTCAATTTTTCCCCGGATTAATTTTTTTCTGGGGAAATCCTTAACATAATGGAATATCTTAGAATCCTCTTCTTTCACATCATAAACTTCAATTCCATCTATCCATCCTTTATCAGATGGTTGACCTCCAGATTCAGGATAGAATAGGGTTCTGTTTAATATCAGAGCTTTCTTTCCGTTTATTTCCAGATTTTCCAGTATTTCTGCTTCAAATTCTTTCTCATAAGGATTTAGCCAGAAAAGTTTTTCCGTCATTTAGATTTCTCCATTTAGATTAATTTAAAAATCGTGAAATATTTTATAGTGTGTTGAATCATAAATATGGTTCTAACTACATATAATATCATACATCTAGTGTGCTGTCACATAAATTTCTTTACAAACAATATATTTCTCTTGAAGCACACTCGAAGGGGTATGGGGAAGAGACCTTCCCCATGTCTGGGGGTGCTCAGCGAAGCGTCTAAGGGGGGCTTGCCCCCATAGGGAAAGTGTCGTGTCACATAAGACTAACGAAAGATATTTAAGTGACACGACAATAGGTTTGGGTGAACGAAACACTTTCTATTTTCTTCATGTTGCTAAGATCTTATTTAACTCCCTTAAAAATCTCCAAACTTCTTTAATATCCTTTAAGCGGTGCAGGGCATTTGAATCTTTTCTATTACCCACAAGAATGGTTAAATCATCCTTACCAAGGACTCTAAAGACATCTTCATCGGTTATATCATCTCCTATATAGATTCTTAATGGTTCTTCTTTAAGATCAAGCCACCTGATAAGCTCTTTCACCCCTTTCCCCTTGTCCCATTCCACATTGGGTCTTATCTCATAAACCATTTTCCCTTCAGCAATTCTCAGCAATCCTTCGGTAGTTCTTATCTCTTCATTAATTATGTCTTTCAATTTATCCCGTTTTCCAGGAGCTAACAGCCTGTAGTGGATACTACCTGTTAGACCCTTGTCCTCGATAAATATTCCTTTAAAATCCCCTGTTTTTTGCTCTATGCTTCTTAGGGAATCTTTTAGGAGTAATTTTATAGTTTCAGCTTTCGGATGAATCCAGTATTTATCATCTAAATAGATCTCCATACCATGGTTACCAATATAGGCTATATTATCTATGCCCACGAGAATTCTTAGCTCCGGTAGAGATCTTCCTGAAACAATTGACAAGAAAACCTTCTCGCTCAGATTTATTAATATCCTCCTTCTCCATGGATGAAGCAAGGCAAGCTCTGGTCTTCTCTTTATTGGAACGAGGGTCCCATCATAATCTAGGAAGAGAAGGATATTTTTGTGATATCTTATACTCTTGATTATCTCTTTCATAGATAAGTTATATCCTTCTTCTCATACAAAGAGAGGAAAAGTAGAAGGTAATCTCTTAAGTGCCTTATTATAAGGAAATTGTTTTTAATGTGCTCCTTCCCATTAATCCCAAGTTTCTTTGCATATTCGGGCTCGTTAAGAAGTTGTTTTATCCAGTATGCTGTCCCTTCAATAGAATGGGTTAGAATGCCAGAATATCTATGGGCAATCTGGAGGGGGATTCCTCCCACAGCGGATGCAATTACGGGTTTCGCTTTCCATAGAGCCTCCGCCACTGTAAGACCAAACCCCTCCTTTAACGATTTCTGAAGAATAATATCTGATGCCTTTTGGAGAGCGTTTATCTCTATATCACTGGCTGGAGGAAGAAAAATGACAAATATATCCGGATCAGATTCTGCCTCCCTTTTCACTTCTTCCAGAACCTTTATCCCATCAGGATCATCTGTGGCACCTCCCCCTGCAAGAACAAGCTGACAATCCATATGCTCTTTTACCATTCTGTATGCTTTTATTACCCCTATAGGATCCTTGAGATAATCAAACCTTGAGATCTGGGTTATAATGGGTCTTTTTCTGTCTATACCGAACCGCTCGCATACTTTATCTACAATATCCACTGGCAGCTCTTTATTCTTCTTGGATAAAGGGTCAATGGAAGGAGAGATAAGAACCTGTCTTACTGATAGGGCTCTTGAAAAAGCTGGGGCAGAAAAAACAGCACAATCATATCTTTCAATAAACCCTTTTAAAAGTTCCCAAACCTCTTTTTTAGGGGTTGTAAAATCTATATGGCATCTCCATATCCATTTCTTACCGATTCTTGCTTTTTTTTCTATAAGAACTATTGGTTGGGGGTCATGTATGAAGATTATATCACCATAAAGCTCTATGTCCTCAGCATTTTGCCTGTTGACCTCAATAAAATATTCAATTTCCTCTTTTCCTATATCCAACTTCATACCATGAAGGGCATTGTGCATCTTTTTTGTGATATTGAAGAATCTTTCATTCCCTTTTATCACATCCCACTTTGTGTTTACGCCAAGATTTTTGAGAAGAGGAAGCATCCTTGTGAGTATCTCAGCCACACCTCCTCCCACTCCAGTGGAGTTAATATTCTGAATAACCTTCCCTTTTAGCCTCTCAGCCAGAAAGAAGAGCTCCTCAATAGTGCTTTTCCCCACAATGGGAATATATTCATCAATTCTTGACATATTTGCTCACCAATTGAATAATCCTCCTTCTCAATCCTTCCAATGTTATGGTATAGGGATCAAACCGTGATAATTCCCTTGCCAGCTCTTGCATTCCCATAGCTTCAAACCAGTTGGAAAAATCGTTTTCCCCTCTTTCAAGTCTCAAACGGGATTCAAAGATATGAAAATAGAGGGAGTTTACACTTATCTTCTCAAGTATTTCTATAAATTCTTTTAGGTCATGGGCCTTGTAACAGGTGGGAAGGATAAAAGTTCTACATGACATAAAGTGAAATTCCTCCCCTTCCTGACAATCAATAATTCTAACATTCTTTTCTCTTGTATAAGATTCCAAAATCTCAATAAATCTTTCTCTTAAATCCCTTATCCTCCTGAATCTTACTGTATCAGCGCTGGCAAGCCTTTCACCCAATTCATCAAGCCCTAAGGAATTCGTCGTCCAGAATGCGAAATCATTGGGAGGTTCTGGAGAAAGATAATGATGCTGCTGAAGGAATCTATGGGTATGATAGTAAATAGATGAGCCAGGAGCCTTTTTTATCCCATCAAGAAGTTCCATCACATTTTTAGCTTTCATCCCTAATAATTCCACAAGGTTAAGTCTTGTATAGAAATGGAAAGGCTGTATCATGATGTAAAATTTATTGAAAATTGTAAAATGCAAATTTTAAGTAGTTGATTTTAACTTCTTTCATTTCACATTTTCCATTTTGCATTTTTCAGTTTAAAATTCTAAATAAGCTTTTTCATCTCGTCAACAATCTTCCCTGCCCAGCGATAAACATTGTTTTTCCTTAAAATATCTCTCATCCCTCTCATCCTCTGCATCTTTTCATCCTCTGGCATCTCCAACCCTTCCTTTATGGCATTGGCAAACTGATCTATAGCAATAGGATTGACAAGTATTGCGCTCTCCAATTCCCTTGATGCTCCTGTAAACCTGCTTAATATTAAAACTCCACTCTCATCAATTCTTGATGCAACAAACTCCTTTGCAACAAGATTCATGCCATCATGAATGGAACTTACTATGCATAGATCAGCTGCTCTATAATAGCTAATAACCTCTTCAATGGAAAGATGGCTTTTCTGGAGAATAATGGGCTGCCAGTCCTTAACCTTCCATTTCTCATTTATGTCCACCATTGTGTGGTAGATCTCATCGTTGTATTCCTTGTATTTTGGAATATGAATTCGGGAAATAGGGCCCAATTGAAGAAAAACGAATCTACCTATGTATTCGGGGTATTTCTCCAGAAATCTATCAATTGCTCTAAATCGCTCTATAATCCCTTTCGTGTAATCCATGCGGTCAATTCCTACACCAAGTAATCTATCCCTGATCCTATAATCCGTTCTTATCCTTGATATCCTCTCATTGATCCATTTACTCCTTGAGATATCCTCTATCCTTTCAAAATCAATGCTTATGGGAAATGGTCTTATCAGTGTTTCTTTTCCTCCTCTTATAACAGAAAGCTTTTCGTGATCAACCCTCGCTTCTACAAATCTGTCAACGGTATCGAGAAAATTTAGACAATGGTAACGAATATGAAACCCAAGGATATCGTTTCCTAAGAGTCCATTTAGAATCTCTTCGCCTTGGGGACAAACCCTAAATGCTTCTGGATTGGGCCACGGAATATGCCAGAATTGTGCAACCACTATATCTGGGCGCCTGTCCTTTATAATCCTTGACAGTAAAGCGAAATGATAATCCTGAATAAAAACAAAGCCTTGGTCATCCCCCATCTCTTTAAGGACAACCTCTGCAAATCTTTCATTCGCCTTCTTGTACATCTCCCAGTCTCTTTCCCTAAAGGTAGGACGAACATAGACAATGTGGCAGAGAGGCCATATACCTTCATTGGAATAGCCATAGTAAAAGCCATCCTCTTCTTCCCTCGTCAACCAAACCCTTCTCAATGAATATCTCGGGTTCTCTGGTGGGACATCTACATGGTCTCTTTCATCCACTGCATCTCTGTCCGCATCTCCAGAGCCATGGGCAATCCATATCCCCCCACAGGATATCATCACTGGATTCAATGCCACTGCCATTCCACTGGCAGGGGTTATACACTTTATCCCCTCCTCTGAATAGGTGTGAATATAGGGCTCTCGGTTTGAGACGATGATGAATTTGTGCTCCCCAATTTTCTCCTTTACTATCTCCTTTAAACTATCTTTATTCCATATCATTTCTTGCTCTCTCCTTTGATTGTAAATGAACTGTTCTTATAGGGAAGGGTATCTCAATCCCTTCTTCTTTGTAGCGTTTGTGTAATCTTTTTATAAACTCGTGCTTTATGGGGTATTGGTCGACAAACTCTTTAGCACGCAATATCACCGTGAAATTAATGCTGAAATCTGCGAAGGTATGGTATCTTATGAAAGGTTCAAATTCTGTAACACCCCCTTGAATTTCCTTCATTACCTCTTTTGCCACTTCAATCGTTACCTTTTCAACTTTTTCAAGGTCGCTATCGTAATTTACTCCTACATTAACGAGCACCGCCATCTCCTTCTCTGGTAGATAGTAGTTAACAACAATTGCCGAAGCCAACTTGGAATTTGGAACAATTATCAAGTTATTCGGAAGAGCCCTTATCGTTGTATTCCTCCAAGTTACATCTGTAACATAACCTTCTTCTCCTGTATCGAGTTTTACATAGTCACCGGGCTTTATCTGTCTTGTTATTAAGATATGAAAACCTGAGAAGAGATTGGAAAGCGTATCCTGAAGGGCAAGTGCTATTGCAAGTCCTCCAATTCCTAATGCTGTAATAATAGGTGTGATTGAGATCCCAAGGTGGTGAAGTATTATCATAAATCCCACAAGATAGATGATTATCGCTATTAGATTTCTGAATATTGTTGCTGGAACCACTGTAATCCTATCCATATATAGGTTGACAAATCTAACAGAAACCCTCCCCGAAAAAAGGATTACCGAAAATATCAATAAAATAACAATCAGCTTGTTGGAAAGGGCAGAGATATCAGGAGGAAGATAGATGGTTTTCAATGCAATTGCCACACCTATTATAAAGAACCATAAGACAATCATCCCTTTCAGAGATATGATCAGAACATCATCCCATCTTACTTCACTTCTTTTGGCAATTTTGTGAAGTTTTGAGAAGATAAATCTCTGGAAGATAAGCCCTATTAATAGGGATGCGAGAACTGCCGCAAGGGGAACAAGGATCTTCCATGCAAGATTTGACAATGTCGGGAGCATTTTTACCTCCTACTATTTTATTCACTAAGTATTATATCAATTCCTTTGGTTCCCTCAAAATTTTCCATTGAGGAAGCTTGAACGGAGGGCTCGCCGTAATCCCCCTTCAGGGGCGGGTCAAGGCGAGCATATTAATGAAAAAATACCTTGCCGTCGAAGAATCCCCGCCATTTCCTGTCCTGAACTTGATTCAGGAATGGCGAGGTTCTTCAATTTAATAGCAAATATATAAAATCTACCAATTAGGCAATAGAATGGATAAAGATAATGAGAATAAAATTAAAATGGAGATTAAAGGAATCATTAATTTTACAACTTTTTTAAAATCAGCTTTAAAATATTCTGAGCTCAGAGATAAACAAAAATGGGAGGGAGAAATATAAGTTCCCATGAAACCGCTTACATATGCAAATAGGAGTGTATATAGTTTTGGGCTCGGAAATCCTATCACTGGCATTAAAATTGGAAAAGAAATTCCAACATAAGCCTGATTTGCTCCTGTTAGAAGCCCTATTATAAATGGAGCAAAAAATAAAAAAAAGTATGAAAAATATCCCTGAATGTTTAAAGAGCTGGTAATTTCAGAAAATATACGAGAATCTTCAAGGACATTCTTAAAAACCATAACTGAAACGAGTAAAAATGCTGTTTTCAATGATATGCTTTTTATTGTTATTTTCATTTTCTCCTTAAAAGAAATTTTTGTTGTAATTAGAGTTAAAATCACTGAAATAAAAATTGAAAGAATTAAAGGAATATTGAGAGCAAAAGTAAGGAAAATAATAATCAATATTTCCCATAAGCTCGACAGAAGAATCAATAAAGATTTTAAAAAATTGTTGTTTTTTTCATCTTTTTTAAATTTTGGAAGCTTAACAAAAACAAATATCAATCCAGCCAAAAAAGAAGCCACTGTCATGGGAAACCAAGAATAGATTATTTTTTTTACCGGAATCTGCCACATACTGGCTGTCATAATAAGACCCGGGTAAAGAGGCCAGACGTACTCCCATATATGTCTGAACCAGAAATTAATCAATGTTTTATACTCAGGAGAAAGATTGAATTTTTTAGATGTTGCCTCAAGCATTGGAGCAGAGAAAAGTGCTCCCCCAGGCATTGGAAGCAAGCCAATCAAAGAGGATGGAAGAAAAAGAACAACTCTCTCATATGGGATGAGATATGTAAGAGATTTTACAAGCTGATCGAAACTACCTTTTTTACTCATCAAATTTCCAAGAATTATCACAAGAAGCACTATTCCCACAAGGTCTAATGTTGATTTTTCTGTAGCAGCTTCTATTACAGAGTTTACAAAGGATAAGGGCTTCATCCTGAAAAAAATTCCTGCAAGAATTGAACCAGTACACATTGTTATTCCTAAGTCTATTTTTAATCTGATAAGAGTAAGGAGAATTAAAATTATTATGGCTAATTTTATCAGTATCATTTTCTTAAAATTGAATTAATTAAAGATTTTACCATAATTTACATTTTTCTCGTCATCTTTTTGGAAGGCAGGCTATATTGTATCAACTATTTTCTGTCTGGGCTTCCAATTGTTATAGCTGGTTCCTTAGCTGTGGCTCTTGAATTTACTTGCATTAGATATTTTAATTAAATAGTGATAGAATGTTGAAAGGGAAGATCAATGATTTACTAACTTCTCTTTCGAGATACACCGAGAAGGTTATCACAAATATGATTTAACCATAAAGGGACATGTATTCTGCTTCTTAGCATTGATATTAATGCAAGGAGCTTATGAGGAGGATAGATTTTAAGGCAGAATGGGATGAGATTAAGTGGAGGATATTTATTTATATTTAAATTTTAATGAATAATCTCCACCCTCTTTTATTGATAATTCAACAAACTCAGCTTTATCTGAAATTTCAGGATAATATTCTTTATCGAACCTCCAAATCCGTAGCTCATTCTTATCGAAGAGATTTAGATTTTTATCTTTTACAGGAATTAGTAAAATACCCTCTGCTTTTTCAGGAATAGTTAGTTTTAAATTATAGAATTGATTTTCTCTTAAAAAGTTAATTTTTACATCTCCTAAAGGTGATGGGATTACCCCTTTTAATTCAGTAAAAATGAAAAATTTAGGATTTATAATTATTTTTTTAAATCCAGGCTCTATTGGTCTTATACCTAATATGTAAGATGGGATAATGTATGAGGGGCCTGTTGACCATAAATGGCAGAGACTTCGATATTTATCAGGTATATTTCCGGATGGAGGAAGAAATTCCCAGAATGTGTTATATCCTTTGTTTATAATAGATCCCCAGCACTTTTTTATAAGTTCAATGGCTCTTTCTGGATTGTTGCTTTGAAATAATGCCTCAGCTTCATAGGCATTCATGAATGGAGAAATTTCATTTCCACCTAATCTCATAGAGAGAAAATCTTTATTCTTTTCTGTGTAATCTTTTTCATAAATAAGGTTTCCATAGGGAGTTGAATGGTGTGTATATAAAAAATTTAAGCAATTAGATTTTTTCTCATCATCTAAAATATTAAAAAGAACAGCCAAGACATTTCCATCTTGAGCCGAAAGAGATGAAAAGCGACCTTGTTTTTGGTAATCAATTATGGCTTTTTTCTCCGAATTCCAGAAAGTTTTATTGAAATTTTCTTTTATATTTTCTGCCAGTTTTTTGTATTTGGACAGATTGTATTCACTTCTCAGAAATTTTTTCAGATTAATTAATGAAATTAATGCTTTATAGAATAAAGCATTTTGAAATGCCACCTCACCTGTTCTGGAAGGCATCGATGCCCAATCTGTTATCGGTGCTTTATTTTCAGTTCTTACTTCAAGAAGTCCATTTTTATTTATCCTTTTAACAAGAAAATTTACCTGGCTTTCAATTTCTTTGATGTTATCCTTGATAAATTTTATGTCCCCTGAAAACAAATAATAGTCTTCGACGGCAATTACCCACCAGCATAAGTAATCATATAAAACCCATTTCCCTGTCCAGGGATAAACAGGTCGGATTGAACCATTTTTATTCTTATGATTTTTTAATAGTTCCAATGATTTTTTTACGTATTCATAATTTCCAAAAGTATAATAATTAGAAAGAGCTCCAATTCTTAAGTCTCCTACCCACAAAGCTCTATCTCTTTTTATTCCATCTTCAAAAAAGCTCTGCATGCACAATTTAACAGTTGTCTTACTTGATTCCCATATTTTATTAAGAAATTCGTCACTTGAAGAAAATTTTCCCTTTTCTTTTACTGGAAAATGGACTAAATTTATATAAATTTCTTTTATATTTCTTAAATCTTTCCCATCTACCCCTGATACCCTGACAAATCTAAAAGCCCTCCTTTGAGCCCCACTCCATTCGGTTTTGGGTAAGATAAATTCAACATGCTCTATTTGAGGAGAGTCTTTATCCATTGCTTCTTTAGTGGATTCACCATAAGTTAATTTTAATTTTGTATTTTTAGAATGATGAATTTTCGCATCTAAATAACCAACTACTTCCTGACCAAAATCAACTAAAATATCTCTCCTGCCAATTTCTTCAAAACTATAGAGAGCTCTTTCCGAATTTTTAATGATATCATTATTTGAAATAATATAAATTTTAGCAGGGTGAACTTTCTTCTGAAACAATTCCTGAAAAGTTAATTTTTTTACAGGCGGCTTTAACTTTTTCCACGGTTTTACAGGTGGTTTTCCCAGTTCTTTTGGATTTAGCCATGAAGAATCATCAAAATTTAAATCTTTCCATTTTTCAGAATATTTTTGGATCCATTTCCAGCTTTTATTGGTTGTTATTTTTCTGCCGTCAATTGAAAGCTTTACAATTAATCCTCCTTTTTTAGAAGGAGATCTTGCTTCTATAGCGATAAGATTCGTTCCTTTATTTATAAAAGGAGAAATGTTAAATAAATCTGGGTGATGCCATGATTCATCATATCCACCGGAGGCAATTCTTTTTCCGTTTAGATATAGAATGTATTCATGGTCACATGTGATTATAATATCTGCTTTGTTCGGTTTATAATCCGACATAAAAAGTCTTCTGAAATATATCGAAGAACTCTGTGAAATCAGTTTTTCATCTGGCCAAACCCAGAGTGAATCTTTTAACGCTGATTTTTTGAGGAAAGAAGAATTTATTGAAACAACTATAATTGTTAATGAAAGAAAGAAGAAAACAAGAATCAATGTGTATTTAAAATTCCATTTTTTTAAAATTTTTTTCATATTAACTTAATAATAAATAAATAGATATTTTGTCCATCTTTTTCAAGCAAGTAAAGTTTTGTGGGAAGAAAATTTTATATAACTTTTTTGAGCAGGAAGGGTGACCTGAAATATAGACTTAAATTAAGAGGTCAACTCTCTTCTGAGCGAAGGGGATAGTTGACCTCTTTTAATTTATTTAGATTGGTGGAAAAATACAGCGTGTTTTCTGGTTACCCTTGCTGCCTAAATTATTAACAACTACAAAACTTTACTTGGTTGCTTTTTTTTCAATAAAATTATAATTGAATTTATTAGTTGGAGAATGAATATGAAAAGTCACTATATTTTTTTATCAATCATATTGGTATTTATGTTAGCTATGTTCAATTATTCATCAGAGAAATTTTCAGATGAGAAAAAGATCGATTCCAATTTTACAAAATCAGAAAAAAAGGATCTGTCTATTTTTTCTGGTTTTAAGATTTATATGATAGGGCAATCCCACATCGATGCAGCATGGCTATGGAGAAAAAGTGAGACTATAGAGAAATGTAGATTCACCTTCAATCAGGCTATAGAGCACATAAAGAAATATCCAGGATTCATATATGTCCAGAGTGCTCCTCAATATTATAAGTGGGCAGAAGAATATTTTCCTGAGATATCGAAAAAGATTGACGAAGCTGTGAAGAATGGGGGTTGGGAATATGTGGGTGGAGAATGGATTGAGCCTGATAACAATCTGCCCGATGGAGAATCCATAGTAAGACAGAGGCTACTCGGTCAGAGATATTATTTGAAGAGATTCGGAAAATTAAGTGAGGTTTCCTGGATTCCTGATAGTTTTGGCTTCAATTACAATCTTCCCCAGATTTTAGCTAAGACAGGGGCAAAATATTTTTTAACCACAAAAATTACATGGAATGATACTAATAATTTTCCATTTAACATATTTACATGGAGAGCTCCTGATGGATCAGAAGTTCTTGCCTATTTGGGAATAAGAGGATATGGAATATTTCCAAAACCATACCCTGAAGATATCGAAAAATTTAAATCCCAGAATCGTTTAATGAAAGAACCTCAAATTTTTTCATCAAAAGACATGAAATTTGATAAACCTGAATTATTTACAGAAGATTATGTGAAAGAAATTGCCTATCTCTATGGAGAGAGTGATGGTGGACATGGACCTACCCCAAAAGAAACTGCGGCTGCAATGGAACTGACTTCTTTAGAACCCTGGAAGCATGGAAAAATCATTGATTTCTTTAAAGATTTGGAGAAATACAGAGATAAACTTCCAACATGGGATGATGAACTTTATCTTGAATACCATCGAGGGACTTTCACATCCCAGGCGGATATAAAAAAGCTGAATCGGCAATCAGAGGTTTTAGCTCTTTCCCTTGAAAAATTTTCTTCGATATCAAGATTTTTTGAGCATGAATATCCTCAGGGTAAGATAAATTTTCTCTGGGAAAAAATTCTATTCAACCAATTCCATGATATCCTTCCAGGAAGTAGCATTCCTGAAGTTTATTTAGATGCAAAGGTTGATTACAGGATAATCAAAAGAATTGGAAATGAGTTATTGAATGAATCTCTTAAAAACATCTCAAAAAATATCAATACTGAAGGAAAAGGTCAGGCAGTAATTATATTTAATCCTCTTTCATGGGAGAGAAAAGACATTGTTAGAATTGAATGGCCGGGCGCTTCAAATTCAGCAGGAGTTATAGATTCTACAGGAGAAGAAATTCCATCACAAATAGTTATAGAGAATGATAAAAATTATCTTATATTTTTTGCTTCAGTCCCTTCTTTAGGGTATTCAGTTTACAGAATCCTTCCTGAGAAAAGCACTTCTAAAACTTCTTTAAGAGTCAATAAAGACTCAATAGAGAACGAGTTCATTAGAGTTAACCTTGAAGGAGAGGGATGGATCAAAAGTATTTTTGACAAAGAGAATAATCGAGAAATTCTTAAAGGAAAAGGGAATTTTTTAAGAGCGTATAGAGATAAACCAAAAAGTTTTAATGCATGGAATATAGACCCTAAATACAGGAATTATCCATATGAGTTACCAAAGGGCAAAATAGAAATTGGTGAGAGGGGTCCCCTAAGGGCCTCTTTAAGGGTAAAGAGAAATTTCAGAAATTCAAGGTTCGTCCAGGAAATAAGGCTTTACGAGGGAAGCAAGTTGATAGAAATGAATCTTAAGGCAGATTGGAAAGAATCAGAGACTCTTCTAAAACTTTATTTTCCAATAAACATTGAAACAGATGCTCTTGTTACTGACATTGCCTATGGGATATATAAAAGACCTACAAACCCTGAATCTCCAATGGAGAAGGCGAAGTGGGAATTCCCAGCACACAAATGGGTTGACTTATCTAATGATGATTATGGGGTAACTTTTTTGAATCGGTCAAAATATGGACATAGCCTTGAAGGCTCTGAAGTCTGTCTTACCCTTTTAAAATCTGCAATTTCACCCGACCCAAAGGCAGATAGAGGATATCATTCAATCGATTATGCTATCTTTCCCCATAGGGGAGACTGGAAAGATTCAAAAGCCTATAAAAAAGGTTATGAGTTCAACTACCCTCTTTATGGAATTTTAGAGGCAAATCATTCTGGAAAACTTCCTGCATGCTATTCATTCTTTGAAATCTCTCCTGAAAATGTGATTCTTCATGTAATAAAAAAATCAGAAGATGATGAATCCTTAGTAATGAGATTTTATGAAACTGAAGGGAAAAAAGTAAAAGGAGAGATATCCCTTCCCTTTGAAATGATTAAAGCTTCAGAAATCGATTTTCTTGAGTTGAAAGAAATCTCTTCAGTTGAATTTTCAGGGAAAAAAGTATATTTGGATGTAAATCCTTGGGAAATTAAAACAATAAGAGTTGTTCCCGCTAAATGAAAATATTGAAAAATTAGTAACCAATACGAGTTTTTTAGAAGAGGTCAACCATCCCCTTCGCTCAGAAGATAGTTTCTCTTATACTTTTATACAGTGATCAGCAAGGGTGACTTCGTCCCGCACTAACTTATTATTACCTAATACAAACGCATTGAATAAATTGTAGGGCAACCCTTTAGAGCCTGCCCCGAACTTGATCGGGGGTTGCTTAATGCAAGGCTAAAGCCTTGCCCTACATGTAACAATATTTTATGCGTTTGCTATAAATTAAGGAATTAAGAATATCTCTACTTCAATCACTTAATTTTTTTGGAATAAATATAGTTAGTGCGGGAGCACTCATGCTTCACCCCCCCCTCACTTATTAAAAAGGGAAAGAATATATAACTTATGCATAATTCAAAAAACATTATCTTCTATTGGTTTTAATTTCACTTATACTTTAAAATAAGTGAGAAAACCATGCCCGCTACGCATTCGTGACGGTTTTCAGGAACCTTCGGTTTCTCCGCCACCCTTCCTGCTCACTAATGTATGTTCGGCGTTTAGAATCAAGTATTTCTTAGAGATTAAGATGCTCGTCAATATATCGCTCAGAAGATGGTTGACCTCTTTATTTAGAATAGAACAAAAATTCAACTAAAAGAAAATTTAACAGATGATTTTGCTAAGACAATTAGAGGATCTAAAAGAGGAACATTAAATACATTTTTAGTAAGCAGTAAGGGAACCTCAGTGCAGCCGGATATTAATGCTTCTGCACCCTTTTTAATAAGATTATTTCCCGCTTCTATCAATAATTTTTTCGGTAATATTTTATATCCGGCTTTTACACCTTTATCTCCATAGATTGCTTTCATTATAAGATTATTTTGGTCGTTTGCGTCAGGAGTTATGATTTCAATCCCTTCTTTCTTAAAGAATTTTTGAAACAAGCCAGTTCTGACAGTTCCTGTAGATGCAAGAATTCCGATTTTTTTTAGGCCAGGAAATCTATTTTTTTGATGTTCAATTGTTTCTCTGATTATATGTAGAAAAGGAATTTTTATTTCTTTTAAAATCTTTTCATAAAAGTAATGGGCTGTAATACATGGCATCACTAAAAAATCTGCTCCAGAATTTTCCAGTTTTTTTGCTCCTTCGATTAGATGAGGAAGAGGGTCTTCTCCTTTTTCGATTATAAATTTTGTCCTGTCAGGAATATGGGGATTGTTCCATATCAAGATTGGAATGTGCTCCTGATCAATCTTTGCAGGTGTATTTTTTATGATTAATTTGAAAAGATGGAGAGTAGCCTCAGGGCCCATTCCTCCTAATATTCCTATGGTTTTTATTTTCCCCCCACTTCTTTGATAACTCTGAGGAAATTATCTCCCAGAATTTTTTTGATTTCTTTTTCTGAGTATCCTCTTTTTAATAAAGCTTCAGTTAAATTTGGAAGTTTTGAGACATCTTCAAGACCTACAGGAGCTGAATCTATCCCATCAAAATCAGAACCGAGCCCGATATGGTCGGGTCCTACGAGCTTATAGATATGGTCGATGTGTTTTAAGAGAGATTCAAGGGGAGGTCCTTGAATAGGAAGAGGCGTTGAGAAAAAAGTAAACTTGTACTCAGCTAACTTTTCTGGATCCTTAAAAGTTTTCCTTTCCCTTAGAGGCTGGGATTTTCTCCATTCCATGTATCTTTTATTGAATTCCTCATCGACAAAACCAGAATAGAAGTTAATTCCAATCACTCCACCATTTTTTGCTATAGCCTTTATCATATCATCCGTAAGGTTCCGTGGAACATTTACAATGCTTCTGCAGTTTGAATGAGAAGCTACAACAGGTTTTTTGGTTATTCCAATAACATCCCAGAATGTTTTATCAGATATATGAGATACATCGATTATCATTCCGAGCCTGTTCATTTCTTTTACCACAGATTTTCCAAATTCAGATAAGCCATTATGAATTGGCTTGTCATCGGATGAATCTCCGATTTCATTTGAATTGGACCATGTAAGTGTTATCAATCTTACGCCGAGCCTGTGAAAATTTCTTAAGATTCTTATGTCTCCATCCAGGGCATGACCCCCTTCAATTCCAATAATGGCTCCAATTTTTTCATTTCTGGCCAATCTTTCCACGTCGAAGGAATTTAAGACAAGTTCTACAGAATCCGGGTTCTTTTCAAAAACTTCATACATCGCATCGATTAATTTAAGAGCCCTTTTTGTTGCAAGAGGACCTTTAAATATTGAATCAACCCATGCAGCAAAAACCTGAGCATCAACACCTCCTTCTTTCAATTTAGGTATGTCAACAGCTCCAGTTTCTCCTCTTTTACCAAGGTCTTTCCCTTTCATCAAAACATACTGAAGTGTATCACAATGGAAATCGATTATTAGTGAATTCTGATTTATTTCTACAGCTTTTTTATGAAAATCCTCAGAAGCAAAAATAAAAATTAATGAAATTGAAATGGCTGTAAAAGCAAAAAATAAATATTTATTTTTCTTTAACATCTTTTTCTCCAGCACTGAATTATATGAAATATAGTTAATAAAATTCAAATTATTCTTTTTTTGGTTAATTAATAAAAACGAATTAAATAAATTGACATGTAGGGCAAGGCTTCAGCCTTGCATTAAGCAACCCCCGAATCAACCCATGAAACAAGTTCAGGGCAAGGTTTGGGGCAGGCTCTGAAGGGTTGCCCTACAAATTATTTATTGATTGATTAATTTTTAATTATAAGAAGATAAAATATTAATTAATTTCAGTTGTGTAAGGGATGAAATTAAGCAGTGGTCAAAAAAACCCTTTAAATTAGAAATTATTTCTTGATTTGATTGTATTTAATGAGAATTTCTTTCACTTTCTCCAGGGGAAGCGCTTCAATAAAATTACCATCTTTTCCTTTCATCGATTCAGCTATAAAAAGTGAGTCGTAAATTGCTTCTTCAATTGCTTCTATGCATGCTAAAAAAAGAGCGGAAATAAAATCATTTTCTAAAAGCTGCTGTGTTCTTAAAGGACTTTTTGAATCAAAAGGAATTCTTAAGTCTTTAGCGGTTGAAAAAGAAATTACATAATCTCCAGAGCCATTGGAGGAAATCCCACCTGTTTTTCCAAGCCCAAGCATTGTTCTTTTTGCAAGTCTTTTTAGATTCCTTGAATCCAGTGGAGCATCGGTTGCAACAACAATCATACATGAACCATCTATTGTTGTGTCACTAGAATGATTTTCTTTAACTAACTCATAATCAATCTGGTCTTTTAGATAATATTTTTCGAGCTCCACTCCAACAGGAGCACCGTTTATCTGGAGAACTCCCCCAAAATTTGTCTGGACAAGGACTCCCACAGTATATCCGCCTTGTGATGGAGGAAGTACTCTTGAAGATGTTCCTATCCCTCCTTTAAATCCAAAACAAATTGTTCCTGTTCCAGCTCCAACACAACCCTCTTCAACCGGACCCTCTTTTGCGTTTTCAATGGCTTTCAGCACATGCTCTCTTTTTATGTGCCTTCCCCTTATATCATTCAGGAATCCATCATTGGTCTCGCCAATGACTGGATTAACCGAACGAACATTTTCATTTCCTTTTAGAGAAAGAACAAAATCGAGGATTCCCTCCCATGCTGCAGGAATAGATAATGTGCTGGTTAGGATAATTGGAGTCTCAATGTTCCCAAGCTCTTCCACCTGAGAAATTCCTGTGAGTTTTCCAAATCCATTTCCGATATATATTGCTCCTGGAACTTTCTCCTGAAAGATATTCCCAGAATGAGGAAGAATTGCTGTCACTCCTGTTCTGACATTCTTCCCTTCTATTAAGGTAAAATGACCAACCTTAACTCCATTTACATCGGTTATTGAATTCCATTTGCCGGGCTTCAGGATGCCTACCTTAACTCCCATTTCTCTTATTCTTATTCTCTTTTCAGCTTTTAAATTGAATGCCGAAATTAAAAGACAGATAAATATTAATGGGCTTATTAGATATTTTTTAGATAGCATGTTTCTCCTCCATTTTTTAATTTTTAAATTTTATCATTAACATTAATATTTCTCATGGGCTGTTTCATAAATATATTAATAAAGAAATATCTTATATTACATGTCATGAATTTTAAATTGAAAAAGATAGCACTCAAAATTTTAATTGCCAGAAAACTTTAATTACTTACATTAAAAAATGGAAATAGAAAAATATAAAATGAATAATATTTTGACCTAAAAATATGACATAATTAGAACAATAATTTTTTTAAATTTATTGACAATATAAAATATTTTTATTATTATAAATTGTGAAAATAAACTAATAAAAAGGAGATTCATGAGAACAACAGTAACAATTGAGAAAGATATAATTGATGAGTTATTAAAAGAAACAAAGTCAAAAAATAAGAGCTCTGCCGTCAGGAAAGCAATTAATGAATATTTGAGAAAGAAAAAAATCGAGAAAATTAAATCCATGAAAGGAAAGTTGGAATTCGTCTTGACCGCAGAAGAGATGAGACATTATGAGCGCTGAAAAAATATTAATAGATACTTCTGTATGGATTGATTATTTTCAGAATAAACCATCTAAAATATCAGAGAAAGTAGATAGAATACTATCTGAAAATGAAATATGTGTACCTAAAGTAGTAATTGCTGAGCTGATTCAGGGAGCCAAATCTGATAGAGAAGTATCAATTATTGAAGATTTTTTAGATGCATTTTATATAATCGATCAAAAAGAAAATACATGGATAAAAGCAGGAAAACTTTCTTATGAAATGAGAAAAAAAGGAAAAGCTGTAAATTTAACGGATTGTGCATATTCCGATGAATCTGGCCACTGATTCTGATTGAAACCGGCCACCTGTCGGAGCGAAGTGACGCTGAATTTTCATTATACCTCAGAGTGGCTGGATTGAGTCAAGGATGACTTTCTTTTCC
>JBFLYD010000064.1 GCA_040756905.1 Acidobacteriota bacterium | reverse complement strand
AACTGAGAAATGGCATGATTTACAAATGGAGAAAAGAGTTTAGAAAAAGCAAAAACAATCCTTTTCCTGGCAAAGGCTCAAGAAACACAGAGAAAGCTAAAATTTCTCAGATGGAAAGACTTATTGGAAGAGAAGCCATGGAGATTGATTTTTTAAAAAACGCCTTAAGACACCTCAAGGGAGAAGAGAGTTAGTTTACATGTTAATAGAGGAGTACAGAGGACACCTTCCAGTTAGAAGAATGTGTGAGCTTATGAACGTAAGTAGGAGTGCTTATTACAACTTTAAAAACAAAGATTGGCCAAACAAGGATCTCAAAGACTTAGCTCTAAAAGAAGAAATTGAAAAAGTAGCGCTTTTTCATTCAGGTTATGGCTCAAGACGCATAACTTATGAGCTTAGAAAAAGAGGAAAGCTCATCAACCACAAGAAAGTTTTAAGACTTATGAGAGAGCTAAGGTTAACTAAAAAGAAAAAGCACAGAAAGCCAAATGAAAACTTAACTCATAATCTACCAGTTTACCCAAATTTAATTAAAGATTTCTTACCCTCAGATATTAACCAGCTCTGGGTAGCTGATATCACTTACATTCGTCTAAGATATGGATTCTGCTTTCTATCAGCTATACTGGATGCTTTCTCGAGAAGAGTAGTTGGCTGGGCTTTAAGAGATAACCTTTCAGCAGAACTTGCTCTTTCAGCTCTTAGAATGGCGCTTATTCGTCGAGTTATAGGTCCTAGACTTATCCATCATTCAGATCAAGGCGTTCAGTATGCCTCAAAAGAATATGTAAATCTGCTTAAAAGCCATGGCATTTTAATATCAATGAGCACTAAAGGATGTCCACAGGAGAATGCCATGGCTGAAAGCTTCATCTCAACAATTAAAAAAGAGGAGGTGTATCTTTCAGAGTATGATAACATAACTGAAGCTTTAAACTGTATGGGTCACTTTATTGAAGATCTTTACAATAGAAAGCGTCTTCACTCATCAATTGGTTATCTATCGCCAGTTGAATTTGAAGATAGGTTGGGAAATGAGTTATATATTGAAAATGTGTCTTAATTTAGTGTCCACTTTTAAGGGTGCACTCCCTCCTATCACTCTCAATTCCTCCCCTAAGAGAAAGAAAAGAAGATATCCTCCCTCTCACTGAATTCTTTCTTCAAGAAGAAAAAGATGAGAAAAAAAGAGATTACTTTCTCACAAAAGAAGCAAAAACCATCCTTCAAAACCATCCCTTCCCGGGTAATGTCCGTGAGCTAAAAAACATAATAAAGAGAGCAGTGTTTTTGACAGAGAAAGAAAAAATAGATGAAGAGATAATAAAGAAATCAATCTCAGAACCACAGATAACAAAGAAAAGAGCAAAAATATCCATAGGTGAAATTAAAAATGCCCTTAAAAGATTCAACGGAAATAAAACAAAAGCAGCAGGGGAATTAGGGATAAGCAGAAGATATTTATACAAAATATTGGAGAAAATGTGAACTAAAAATAAGTTCACATTTTAGTTCACACATAAAAAACCTAATAATATCAATAAAAAATAAATACTGAGATAAAATAAAAATAGACATCTCTGTTCAGAAATATTTATAATATCTAAAATTATCAACGAATTTTAATTAGTTCACAATTGGTTCACAGAATGTTCACACTTTCATAGAAAGTAATAAAATCAATAATAAACTCAATTTTCATTCCTAAAAAACAATTTACAAAATATATTAGATGAAAATTAATAAATTCTAACTTATTGATAAATAAAGATAATCAATTTTGGCATAGGATTTGCTAAAAATTTAATGAAGGGAAAAGTATTTTATGAATAAAAGATTTGATAAAGGAATGATTTAGAAGAGAAAGCGCACAGATAAAAAATGAAAAAAAGATTAATAAATTATCTAATTGGTTTTTTTGTGTTGTTTATTTTAATTCAATCTGGATTGTTAATTTATCAAAATAATAAACTGAAATCCCAAATAAAAACTCTAAAAACCTCTGCTCCTCATCTTTTAATAGAAGAAAATGCTCCTCAAATAAAAGCTATTGATTTAAATGGGAAAGAAGAAAATATTAATTTTAGCACTATAAATAAAAAAATCTTATTTTTTATTTTCTCTCCTTCATGTGTTCCTTGTGAGAAAAATTTTGTATTCTGGCAAAGATTAAATCTTAAGTTAAAAGAAAAAGTTCATGCAATGGCTATTATAATTGGTGAATTAGATGATGTAAAACTTCTTAAACAAGCAAAGAAAATTCGATTTCCTCTCTACATTCCTAAAGAAAAAGACAAATTCATTTCAAATTATAGGATTTCTAATTTTTCACAGACAATTCTAATAGATGAAAAAGGAAAAATTCAATGGATAAAAGCAGGTAATTTAGATGGTGATGATTATAACAGAATAAAAGAATTGGCATTAAGATGAAATTTTATAAAAGAAGGGAGGTGAAATAAGATGAATCTGAGAATTAAATCACTTATTTTAATTGGACTATTTCTTTTCTCAATGCTTGGCCTGACAACGTTGGTTCAAAATACAGTCTTTGCAAGTGCTTGTTGTGATTATTGTCTGGATTATTACTATAATGTATGTATACCAGGTTGTGCTCTTAATCCAAATTGCGGAGAAAACTACTGTAATAATCAATTAATAACCTGTATTGTGGATAATTGCCACGGCCAATGTGAAATTTAAATACTGAATTCCACCAGTCTTTAGATAGTGGATACTAATTCTTTACTGTACATAAATAAAATGCAGGTTGCTATTCTAACAAAATTAGAACGTCAAGTGCAAGCTGCTGGAGATGATAGCATGCAAATGAATTCGTTTAGCTCAAGCTATGGACAGCAGACTTTCCACATATGCTGGAAAGTCAAGTACTGTCATAAGATATTCAATTTCCAAAGAATAAAAAGTTTTTGTGAGCATGTCCTGAAACAGACCGCCCAGTTGCACAAGATAGAAATCAAGGAAATTGGTTTTGATGAAGACCATGTGCACTTGCTCGTTTCATTGAATCCAGCAATGAGCATTGCAAAGGCAATGCATCTGCTCAAGGTGGCAAGTGCCTACAAGATGTTCAGGGCATTTCCTTGGCTTAAGAACATTCTGTAGGGCGGTCACTTATGGAGTCCATCATACTACTTTGACTCTGTTGGCAACAATACTTATAATCTTCTAGAAAACTACGTCAGAAATCAGTAGAAGTCCACCGTATTTATACGGTGGTTATTTAAATTGAAGAAAAATATCAACATTAATATTAAAAGAAAGGGTTAGCATTTAATAAAAAATTTATTTAAAATATTTTCATATAAAAAAATGAAAAAAAGAGCGGGTGTGCTTTTTATAGTAGTAAATTTCATTCTTTTTTTTAACAATCTTCATATAAAAGCGGAAAAAATTAAATTTATAAAAAAATATGAGTTAGGATCAGAGGAAAAGAAAGAAGAGATATTTTTTAAAATACAGGATGTAAAAGCAGATAGAAAGGGAAATATTTTTATCTTAGATTATGGAAATAATTGTATAAAGAAATTCTCAAAGGAAAGAAAATTTTTAAAAGAAGCAGGAAGAAAAGGACAGGGCCCTGGGGAGATGATGAACCCCTTATCCCTAACAATTGATGAAAATAGGAATGTTTATGTTAGTGAGAGCTTGAATAATAGATTAAACATATATGACAATAATTTAAACTTTATAAACACAATAAAATTTCCTTCGTCTCGACCTATGTATATTTATATTAATTCACATGAAACATTGATAGGTCTCCAAGTTCCAAGAATCATTGGAGATAAATATTTTATTAAATTCTCAAAAGAAGGAAAATTAATTCAATCTTTTTTTGATGAATTTCATCCCTATGCACCAAGAATGAAATCACTTGGAAATATTCTGGAGCATATATGGGCTTTTCAATATCTTATCGGAAAAGCAAATCTGAGCCAGCATAAAAAAAGAATTGCATTTACCTATGAACGTCCTGAGAATCCTTACAAAATATATTTATTAGATACCGGTGGGAAAGTGATAAGAACCATTGAAAAAAAGATTAAAGATTTTAACCCTCAAGACCTATATGAGTTCTTCAAAGCTTCTTATAAAGATAAAAATAAAAGATACAATAAAGATTTTAAAAGCTTAGGAATAGTAGGGTTGCATTTTACTAAAGAAGATTTTTTAATCTCACAGATTAACGAGTGGTATACCCAGGAAGGGCACTCAGAGAATAAAGGTTATTTTTTAGATATATTTTCCCCTGAAGGAGATTTAGTTGAAGAAGGCATAAGATTTGCAGATAAAATTTTATCAATAGATAGAGAGAATAATGTTTATTCTCTGAGAGAAGATGAAGAAGGAATTCAAAAAGTAATTGTCTATTCTTTGAAGATAAATAAATAAGAGATTATCTGGAAAGTTTGGGAGTGCACCCCTAAAAGTGGACACTAAATTAAGACACATTTTCAATATATAACTCATTTCCCAACCTATCTTCAAATTCAACTGGCGATAAATAACCAATTGATGAGTGAAGACGCTTTTTGT
>JBFLYD010000063.1 GCA_040756905.1 Acidobacteriota bacterium | reverse complement strand
TCGAGGCAAACATCGAATACCTTTTGTGAGCATCGCAACCAAAAAATCTTTTCATCCTGCAGTACCTCCTTATTCCTTTTATACCACCTATCGGCTAGGCACTGCAGCGCTTTCATATAATCAATAAGTAACACAAGAACTAAAAATGTAATGCTCAGAATGAAGGCCAAGAACTCTTTTTCACCATTTTTTGTAATTGATCTGCTTACAAGCCTAAGAATAAAATAAAAAATTCCAAGACCAATCCAGAAGATTAAAGAAAATAAAGTTAATCTGAAAAATTTTCCAAAATAATATCCGGAGTTTCTAAAAAATCTACTCGAAAATTTCTCGGTCTGATCCCTTTTTATTAGTATCCCAAGTATTCCGCCTGTGAGGAATATTGATAAGAAGGTATAAACAAATATTACAAGAACCCCAAATAATAATATAGGGTTAGCTCCTTTCTGATTTTGAACATAAAATTCGAGCCATAACGCATAATCTGTAGCCTTAAGCATTTTTTCTCCGAGAATATTTGAGCCAAAATTTCTGGATAACAATATAAATGACGGAACAAAAATCAAAAAAGAAACAAAAGCGTTTACAAACCACAGAAGAAAAATCATTTTTTTATTCGATAAAGCCTCAGTCACTCCTGATTTATAAGAACTTAAAATTCGCATTTCATACCTCCTAGTGTCGTGTCACTTAAATATTTTTTTATTCTTTTGTGACACGACACTTTCCCTATGGGAGAAAGATCTCCTTAGACGCTTTGCTGAGCACCCCCAGACATGGGGAAGATACCTTCCCCATACCCCTTCAGTGTGCTTTGATATAAATAATTTTTTCTTTGAAAAGTCATATGGCCAAGCACACTTAGTGTCATGTCACTTAAATGTCTTTCATTATTATGGTGTGATACGACACTTTCCCTATGGGAGAAAGATCTCCTTAGACGCTTCGCTGAGCACCCCCCAGACATGGGGAAGATACCTTCCCCATACCCCTTCAGTGTGCTTCATGAGAAGTTTATTATTCATGAAGATATTTGTGGGACAGCACACTAATTTATAAACAAATAAAACTCAGCAACATTTGAAAACGGAATGTCCCCTTAATTGCCTCTCTTAATGGAAAAATCAAATTTTTCTTCGCTAACTTAGAATTGTTGAAAGTATTCCTGTCAAGAAGTATTTTATTATGAGGGTCAACCTGAGCATACTTAACCCTGTTCGGTTTTTTATATGAAAACTTTTTCCACTTCTCCTTTCCATCCCATTTTTCAAAAACCTTCTCTCCATTCTCAAAAACAACGAGAATCTCCTGGGGAAAAATTACCTCCCCATATCTAACAACAGTAACCTCGCTTTCCCACATCTCCTTTTTCATATCCTCAATTTTTACATCAAATTTTCCCCTTGGTTTTTTAACTTTCTTAGTCATTATTGATTCAATACCATAATCAAGGGAACCAGAACCAAAAAGTACCTGATCAAAAAACCATCTCAAATCTTTTCCTGAAACTTCTTCTGCTGTTTTTATAAAATCCTCTGTTTTTGGGTGAGTAAACTTCACTATTTCGAAATATGTCTTCATGACTTTAGAAAATGTTTCTTTTCCTAAGTAATTTTCAAGTGTAAGAAGCATAACTGCAGGCTTTTGGTACGAATTTATCCCATAACTTCCACCACTTATGTATTCCCATGATTTTTTATAAATCGGGTCATAATTTCTTGATGTGATGACTCCAAATCTCTGAAAATCTATGTCGCCAATCTTAAAAAATTTAAAGTTAAAAACAGATGTTTTCTCACCCCAGTATTCTGTCATTGCCTTTGCCTCAGAATAAGAATTCATTCCCTCATCAAGCCAGGCTTCTTCAAATTCATTGTTAGCGCTTATCCCATACCAGAACTGATGTCCAAATTCATGGACAGTAACGAGTTCAGGAAAAAGCATTCCCTTTGGAAGAACTCTTGAAGTTCCTGCAGTTATTAATGTTGGATACTCCATCCCTCCTGCTCCCATTGCTCCTGGAGCAGGGTCTACAAGTGTTATTGTCTCATATGGATAGGGTCCATAATTTTTGCTGTAAAACTCTATGGCCCTTTTCAGTGCTACAGAATATCTTTCCCTTTGATTAAAATGTTCTGGATGCAAAAATAAAATCATTTTTGTTTTTAAAGGTGGGTTTTCAAGACTGAAATCCTCTATGAAAATCTTATGATATTTCGATGCGCACCAGGCAAAATCATGAACTCTGTCCTGCGAAAAAATTCTCGATATGGTTCCATCTTTATTTTTAATTTCCTTTAATTTTTTCCCTGTTGCAACAACTCCATATTTTTCTGGAACGATAATTTCTACTTCATAATCTCCAAAATCTGCGTAGTATTCAGAATTCCTGTGATATTGATGACAATTCCAGCCCTTTTCTTCAAGCACTCCTATTTTTGGAAACCACTGGGCTACCATGAAAAAATCATCCCTGTGAAACCCTGTTCTTGCGATGATTCTTGGAAGCTTTGATATAAAATCTATTTTTACTTCAGCGCTCGATTGAGGCGGGACAGCCTCAGGAAGCTTAACTTTCAAAACTGTTTGATCATATGGATTTCCATCATCTGAAGAAACGTATTGAAGAACCCCGCCATAATTGGCGGGAATTCTTCGACGGCAAGGTATTTTATCATTAATATTGCTCGCCTTACCTGCCCCTGAAGGGGCGGGATTTCGGCGAGCCTTCCGTTCAAAATTCTCTGATAACTCCTTGCCATTAATGGCGAATGAATTAATCTTTATCCATCCCCAGTCATCCTCAGTAATTTTAAATTTCTTAGGAATTCCCTTTGCTTCTTTTATGAATGTTGTCCATTCATTCTTGAAGGCATTCAAATACATATGAAAATAAAGTTCATCCGTTGAGTTTGAAGTGACATTTTTCCACACAAGAATCTCTTCACCTTTTATTTCTTTTTTCTCAGGAAAGAGCTGTGCTTTTATCCTGTAATCCACCACCTTTTCATAACCATAAATCGTATTTCCTCCAAATAAACTAACCAAACTAAATAAACTAAATAAACGAGATAGACGAGACAGACGAAATAGACCAGATAGACAGGTATCTAATATATTCTTTCTTCGCTTATTTATAATATCCATATCCTCCTCCTTTCATATTTTTTCCTATTTTTTTAATTATACATTACATTTATACCTACGCAAAAAAATACACAAAGTTATTAAATTATAACTTTTGCCATCTTCTACTTTTTAACCAGAATTTCATCTACACGCATTTCTACCCTTGAAATAAACTTTCTCCTCATATATAAGTATTTTTTCTATTATCATAAAAATTAATTGATTTTAAAAAATTAACTATGATAATTTAAATTAGGAGGAAATAAATGGGATTGAAAAAATTAAGAAATAAAAAGGGTGCAACAACCATAGAGTTTATCATAATCACTATTCTTATGTTAGCTATTGCAGTAGTTATTATATCATTACTTTACTCTCCCCTAAAAGAAATGTGGAAAAATGTCTTTAATAGTGTGTTGGCTTTTTTTGGAATTAAAGAATCAAATGAACCTTCAGAAGCTCCAAAACCAGAACCTCCTCCCATACCGCCACCAAGACCAGGAGTAGCATGGGGAAATTGGCATGGTGGCTGCCATGGCGGTTCAAGAAGATGGACGGAAAATGGTATGTTCTGGGACATTAACTACAATGGTCAGAGAACAACCACTTTCTGGCCCCGTGGTTCAAGGATAGACCCGAATTATGGAAGAGCAATCTGGACGACAAGAAATCCTTCCACTGGAGAGGAATACTACTGGCGGTTCAACAAGAGAACAAATGAATGGGAACAGGTTCCAAGGCCCTGGTAATTTTCCCACAATCTAAACATTGAGCTTAAATTGGAGAATTAAATTTAAAAAATTTTATAGATGGAGGACTTTTAAAATGGGAAAAGAAAAATCAAAAATTTATATATCCATCCTCTTATTTTTATTATCCTCTTTAATCATTACAAACTGTAAAACGAAATCAGTTCCGGTTCTAAAAAGCAACTCTCCTCAGGAGACATGGAGAATCTATCTCGATGCTCTTGAGAAAAAAGATTGGCATCAAGCCTTAGCCTGCTTATATCGCCCCACAATTACGGACGACAATAAAGAAGTAAAGATGTTAAAAAAGCTCTTGAGTCCAGATATTGAGAAAAATATGCTTAAAGGAATGAAAAGTTTAAAAATATCAGGTATCCATTATAGCGAAGATAATAAAGTTTCCCTTTTTCTTTTCGGGCCAAGTAACTGGTCCAAAGAGTATATTGGAGTCGAGTTACAGCGAAAAATCACTGGAAAGCCATTCTTTCTATATGTACCATTTTTTAAGCGAAAGAACCGAATAGGAGAAGAAGTATGGTATCTTGCAAATACCCATGTTGTTCCTCTTTCAAAGCCTGCTGATATCCCTGTAGAAGGGTATGAGCTTATTTTTTCAGAAGCGGAAGCAATTTCCCATGCTGATGAATTAGTCCAAGAAAGTCTCTCAGAGAGCTACAGAACTTACGAAGAAATCGACAGATAAGATTAACGGGAATAGAGAAAAATAACGGCAATTTTATCCTCATAAATTTTCTTCCAATCCTTTCGTTCTTTTAATATTTGAGAAAGGGGTAATTCTCTTGGCCATATAATTAGATTAGCGCCTTTATTTTTTAAATGATCAACATATTCTGACCATTCTGACATTCCTGAATGAGTCTTTGAAAATTTTTTAAAATATTCTTTTGAATAAGCTGGTGTTCTTCCATCGATAGAAACTTTGTATTCAGGATAAAGCTCATATAGAAGAAAGCTACCCCAGTCGAAATGATTTATCAGTTTATCTCCAAATTTATTAGCTTTTATATATTCCACAGCCTCTTTTGGATACTCTTTTTTTATTATTTCATCCGGCTTGAAATTTCTTGCTACAACCATCAATCCATATATCAGACCCACATATATAAAAAAATTGAGGAATATAAAAAATACATTTGGAATTTTTTCTCGTTTAACTTCTGGTAATTTCTCTTTCCATAAATCAGGTAAAGAAGCGCTTACAATAAACAGGGATAAAATGACAAAATAAGGAACATTTCTCACCAAATCAAACCCTAAATATCCAAAGAAAGATATAAGTAAAATATTTACAAAATCAGTTTTTTTTAAAGCAACACAAACTGAACTTAACACCAGCAAGATGGGAAATATTAATAATATTGGATAATGGAAATCAGGCGAATGGAATTCTAATATAAAATCCTTCAAAATCCCGAGATTAAAATAATCCCCTACAATAAAATATATTTTGTGAAGATAAGGGTTTATTAGACTGCTCCCAAAAGTTAAAAATGTAAAAAATGAGAAGGCTTTTAAATTAAAACTTTTATCCTTAAAGAAAAACCTATTCAATATCTCTCCGAAAATAACCAGAAAAAGCAAAATTAAGCCATAGATAAAACATATATGGACATTGGCCCACAATAACATTATCAGAGGAAGAAAAAACAATCTCTTTGCTTTTCTGTATTTAAAATCAAAAATAATCCAGAGATAGATCGAAAAAAATAAAAACGAAAAAATCACAGGTCTTATCAGGAAAAAACCCTGAATTAAAAGGATAACAAGCAAAACTAAAATAATGGAAAAGTATATATTCTCATTAAGTCTTGATATCCCGAGAAATAAATAATAAATTATGAAAAATCCAGTTAAAACCCTTAAAACAAAGAGCCCTATCCAGCTGAAATTATTGAAAAAAATATAAAACAATATTTCACTCAGCCAGCTGTAATGAATCCACTTAGACCCTTCTTCTGCATAAGTAAATAACTCAGTTTCTGGAATAGCTCTTGATTTATATATAATCTCACCCACCTTCAGATGGCGATATATATCAGGATCAGATGGATCCATGTAAAATTTAAGGGAAAGAAATAAAAAACCCCAGAATAGAGCGAAGATAATTAACCGCCTGGAATGGAAAATATAATAAACTGCTTTTCTTAATAAAACCATTAGCAAAAAATATCATTCGCTTTATTAAAAATCAAATTTTCTGAGTAGGAAGAGTGGCCTAAAATATTAATTTAAATTGAGAAGGCAAACATCCTCTGAGCGATATATTTCCATTTTTTGTAGGGCAAGGCTTCAGCCTTGCATAATTTCATTTTATAACGCAAAGCTAAAGCTTTGCCCTACGATTTTTTTTAAATAAAATTATGACTTGACATTAATTTAAACTTGAATTTATTATATTGGGCAGGAGGTTAAACATGATTTCTAACTTTTTAAACAACTTATATGTTGTTTCTTACAACCGTCTATTGGATTTTGTAGAAATTGGCTTCGAAAAAATCAAAGGGAAGAAAGAAAGAGGACAGACCACAATTGAATACCTTGTCCTTGCAATTCTTTTAGTTGCAATAATTGTTGCGATGGTTACCATATTCTGGAGGAACATTAATACCTGGGTTAGAAATGCAATCCAGAGAGTTCAACAGCTATTCCAGCAAATAAGTTAAATTTAAATTAAATTTCAATTAAGATTTTAATGTTGAAGTTTGTAAGGTCTAAGTAAGTTGAAAGAATTTGTTGAAAACATAAAAAAAATAGCCGATAAAATTCTCAAAATCTATGAATTAAAAAAGAATTATCCTCCTTCGGTATCAGAAAGAATTATTAACGAATACCTGATCAATTTAAAAGAAATATCAGATTCAATCCCCATCGATAAAAAATACATCAATGAAGAAATTTCAAAGATGAAAGAAAGAATCTCCACCCTAAAAAAAGAGATTGAAGAGAGGGAAATTTCTCTACGAACAACCGAGATAAAATTCGATATTGGAGAATACAAAGAAGACCAGAAAAATAAGCTCCTAAATTTATACAAATCTGAAATTAAAAGATTAAAAGAAGAAGAAAAATCATTGTTAAATAAGGTAAAGAGATACGAATTTTTCTCAGAAATTTCAAGAGAAATTTCAATTTTTCCAGAATCATTAAAAACTCAAACCTCTTCACCTGAAGATATTATTTCAGCTGAACAGGAATTAGAAATACTCGAAAAAGAGCCTGAATCAATCGAGTTCCAGGAAACAGGGGCTACTGAACTCGAAGAACAGCCGATTAAATTTGAAGAAGAGCTCCAAATCGAGTTAGAAAAACCTGAGCCCGGAGAAAAAAAGGAAGAACTTTTTGAAGCACCAGAATTCTTATCCCAGGAAGAGAAAATTGAAAGAAAAACTACAGGAGAAGTAGAAAAAACAGTTTTTGTAACCAGGCCGTTTCTTGTTGTAATTGAAAATGATGAAGAAAAAAAATACATCCTCAACGAACAAAAAACTGTGGTGGGAAGAAGCCCAGATTGCGATATAACTCTGAGAGGCAAGGGTGTGTCAAGAGAGCACTTTTGCATAATTCAGGAAAATGAGGACTTCATAATCGAAGACCTTGAAAGCAAAAATGGAACATTAGTTAATGGAAAGAAAATCAAAAGAGAAACACTAAGAAATAATGATAGAATTGAAGCAGGAGAAAGTACTATAATTTTTAAGGTCTAATTGTTTTTTTGAAATAAGATATGTAAGTTAAAGGAGAATAAAATGCCAAGGAGAACAGCTATAATTATTGCAGTAGTTGTTTCACTTCTTTCTTTAATTTTAATACTTATTATCCTGTCAGCTTCAAAAGGAATCGAGAGAGGACCTGTCACTCATGTAGTGATCGCAAAAAAAGATATTTTAGCAAAAACCATAATTGAATTTGATATGGTTGAAATTAGAAATATTCCCCAGGCATTCAAACAACCTTCAGCTTTGGTAGACCCTAAAGATGCAATAGGAAAAGTTGCACTCGTTCCAATAGTAAAAGATTCTCAAATCTTAGCAACAAACATAGACACTTTAGAGAAAGCGGGACTCGATTTCACCGTAAAGACAGGGATGAGAGCAGTAACTATTTCAGTGGACGAGATTCGTTCTGTAGCAGGACAGATTAATCCTGGTTCTAAAGTAGACATTTTCGGCACTTTTGAATACGCTGAAGGTGAAAAGTCGCCTGCTCTTGGTGTTTTTACAAAGCTCCTCTTAGCTGATGTTGAAATAATTGCTGTTGAGACAAAAAAAGGAAGACTCACGCTTGAAGACCTCCTCACAGAAGAACAGATTCAAAGGATGCAGGCAGAGGGAAAAACATCTGCAATCGGAGGGATGAAAGCAGAAATAACCCAAGAAAAATATCCAAGCAATGTGACTCTTCTTACAAAAATAGAGGATGCCCAGATGCTGATAGAGGCTCAAACAATAGGAAGAATTACCTTAATATTGAGAAACCCCAGCGATAAACTTCCAATGCCTCCTTTAGAAGAATTCCATGCATCAAAGATTCTCGGTACTAAAAAATATGTAAGAAGCCCTGCGGCAATGTGGGAAGAAATAAGGGCAGGGAGAACAGCGTTCGAGAGGTAAAAATGCCTGAAGTTTCAAAAAAAGCTGGAATAATAACCTTCTTTGGCGCTAAAGGAGGTGTAGGAAAGTCAGTAATCGCATCAAATTTAGCAATAGATTTAATCATTGAAACAAAAAAGCCAGTTTTATTGTTAGACATGAACCTTTCGTTTGGGGGAGATTTAGCCCAGATTCTTAACGTAAAAGATGGATTATCAATAACCCAGATATTATCAAAAAACCTTTCTCTAAACGCAGAATTGATTAAAAGCCATTTTGGCAAAATCCCTCAGGGTCTTTATTTTCTTCCTGCAAACATGGATGATTTTTCATCCAATGAAATTCTCAAACCAGAAAGAATTCAGAGTATAATTGAATTCTGCTCTAATTATTTTAATTACATTGTGATAGATGCAGGAAATTTTCTTTCCAATGAAGTTATTTCAGTGCTGGATGAGTCCCATCTTATTTTAATTACTTTACAACCTGACCTTCTTTCTCTAAATCAAACCCAAAGAACGCTTTCGACCCTGCAAAAGCTTCAATATTCAATGAATAACATTCACCTCCTTTTAAATTGCAATGGAATGAACCCAGCAGTTACCCCGACGATTATTTCCAACCTTCTAAAAAAAGAATTTCTTGCTGTTTTTTCTTATGAACCGGCACTGGTAGCAAACTCTGTAAACAAGAAGGAACCCTTTGTTTTAAAAGATCCAAATTCTACTCTTACAAGAGAAATCGATAATCTGATGTTAAAAATCATCGGTCAGCCTGGAACAAAGTATGGAGAAGGAATACTTCCGAAGCTAATTCAAACTTTTCAGAAGAAAAAAACAGACTTATCTCAAACTGGAGCTTTTTCAATTCAAGTTCCAATCAGAGACGAAGCTGAGAGATTCAAGCAGGCTTCAAGTGTTAGATTAAAAATACATCAAAAACTTGTGGAAGAATGCTCAAAAATGAAAATAAACCTTGATTTTGAAGGTGATACTGATAAAAAATCCCAGCTTGTCTCCCAGATAAGCATGATAATTTCAAATATAATCGACAGCGAGAAAATGAGCTTTCCATCAAGACAGGAAAGACAAAACTTTATAAACGAAATTGTCGACGAAGCTTTAGGGCTTGGCCCTTTGGAGATACTGCTGAGAGACCCTGAAGTCGATGAAATTATGGTAACTGACCCTGACACAGTTTACACTGAAAGAAAAGGAAAGATTGAACTAACAAAATATAAGTTTTCATCCGAAAAGCACCTGATGGGAGTTATTAAGAGAATTATGGCTCCGTTAGGAAGAAGAATTGACGACTCCTCCCCATATCAGGATGCAAGACTGAAAGATGGCTCAAGAGTTCATGCAATAATTCCTCCCTTGGCGCTCAGAGGCCCAACTCTTACCATAAGAAAATTCAAAACAAAGAAACTGACATCAGAAGAATTGATAAAACTTGGCTCCACATCTAAAGAAATAATGGAATTTTTAAAAATCTGTGTCCAGACAAGAAAGAATATAATAATTTCAGGAGGAACTGGGTCTGGAAAAACAACCCTTCTCAATATCCTTTCATCAAACATATTTCCTGATGAAAGAATAGTAACGATTGAGGATGCTGCAGAACTCCAGCTTCCCCAGGAGCATGTCGTTAGATTAGAGGCAAGACCACCTAACATTGAAGGAAAAGGAGAAGTTACAATAAGAGACCTTGTGAGAAATTCCCTTCGAATGAGACCTGACAGAATTGTTGTGGGAGAATGTAGAGGAGGAGAAGCTTTGGATATGCTCCAGGCAATGAATACAGGTCATGATGGCTCTCTTACAACCATTCATGCTAACTCTCCCAGGGATGCTCTAAAAAGAATTGAAACACTTGTATTATTTGCAGGACTTGATTTACCCGTAAAAGCAATAAGAGAACAGATTGCATCAGCAATCAATATCATCGTCCAGATAAGCAGATTCTCGGATGGAAGTAGAAAAATCACCAATATAACAGAGATTACAGGAATTCAAACAGAAACATTAACAACTCAGGACATTTTTATTTTCAAACAAACAGGAATTGGTCCAAATGGAAAAATCCTCGGAAGGTTTGAACCAACAGGATTGATACCCAGATTCATAGATGATTTGCAGAGAATTGGAATAACTCTTTCAAGAGAGATATTCTTAAAAAGCTCTACATAGTGTCATGTCACCTAAATACCTTTTGTTGTTCAGTGTGCTTTAGGAGAAATTCTTTGTTTGTAAAGATATTTATGGCAAAGCACACTAATAAAAAATTAAAAGAGAGTTAAATGCCCCTTTTGATTGCATTAATTTTACTGATAAATATAGCAATAATATTTTTCTTAGTTAGGAGATCTAAAAAACCCTCTATCAAAAAATTGGAAGTCAAAGATTTAGCAGGCCAGATCCAGAAAAGCCTTTTCGATGTGTTCATAGAAGTTCCAATAACAAGAATCAGATTACTGATTTTAATGTCTTATTTTACTCCTCCTTTAATTTTAATAATCTTAGGAATACTCTTTCATTTCAAATCATGGCAATTTATTGTTTTAATGCCTTTTGCCCTCATAATTGGATTTAAAATCCCTAAAAGATACATAAAAAGAAAATTAAAAAAGCGAATTGAGACAATTGATAATCAACTTTTAGACACACTTACAATGTTAGCAGGGGCTCTTAAAGCTGGATTATCTCTAACCCAAGCATTAGAGATGGCAGTAGAAGATTTACAACCTCCCATAAGGGATGAAATAGACCAGATATTGAAATTAAACAGACTCGGAGAGCCCTTGGATGAAGCTTTGCAGAAATTGGCAAAAAGAGTTCCAACCGAAAACATCGAAATTCTTGTAACGAGTATTACAACTCTTTTGGAAACAGGAGGAAATTTAGCTGAAACTTTTGACACAATTGCAAAAACAATCGATGATAGGGCTAAGGTCCAGGGGAAAATAAAATCTATGACAACTCAGGGTGAATATCAAGGTCTGATAGCAGCTTTAACTCCAATAATATTTATCGCTGTTATCTATTACATAAACCCTGCAATAGCAAGAGGACTTCTAGCCACCTGGATGGGATGGATTGTTCTTGGAATAGCATTGTCACTGGATGCTCTTGGATATTTCTTCATAAAGAAAATTGTAAAGATTAAAGTGTAGGAGAAACAATGGGATTATTAATAACCTTTTTAGCTTTTATCTTCATCATAGGTGCGGGAATTTCTGTTTATCTTCTCTTTCCATCAAAGGAAGAAGCTGAGATTAAAGAAATAATCGGAGAAAAGAAAAAAGTATTCAAGACTGATTCTCTTTTTGTCAGGATTTTCACACCATTAATATTAGCTCTTACCCCTTTTATTTCCCAATTTAAATTTTTTGGATACAAAGAAAAAATTCGTAAAAAAATGTTAAAAGCTGGGATAAAGGAAGAGGATTTTAACTGCGATAATTTCATAGCTTTTAAAATTTCTATCTCCATTTTAGGAATAATCATTCCCTTTCTTCTTTATGGAGCCAGGTTTAAAATAATTCCAACAATAATCGGATTTCTCGGGCTCTTTTTCCTTCCTGATTTCTGGCTTGGCTCAAAGCTGAAAAAGAGAATGCAGGAAATTATTCTCACCCTTCCATATTTTCTTGATTTGATAACCCTTACAGTCGAAGCAGGCCTTGACTTTGTCGTTGGAATCGATAAAGTAATTGAGAAATCAAAACCAAATGCCCTCAGGGATGAACTGATGATTCTGAGACAGGAGGTTCAATTAGGAGCAACTCTTCAAGATGCTCTAAAAAATTTTGGAAACAGAATTGATTTAAAAGAAGTTCGATTTTTTACCAACCTGCTGGTTCAGGCTGACAAAGTTGGAGCAAGTATAGGAAAAACATTGAGGATGATTTCAGACCAGACAAGAAGAGATAGGTTATTGAAAGCTGAAATTGCAGGAGCAAGAGCTACAACAAATGTTCTTTTCCCAACCATGCTTTTAATTCTTCCTGCAAATATGATAATAATAATTGGAGCATTTGCGATATATTTATTAACACAGGGAATATTTTAAAAAGGAGGTTTACATGAAAAAAAATTGGAGAAAATATCTTTACTTCCTTTTAGCTTTAACAATAATAATTTCCCAAAAATATTTTTCCCAGGGTACTGGAGAAAATGTCCAATTTCTAATAATAACTCAGAATCAGAGCAAGGAAGTTACTCCAGGATTTTTAATTGGAAAAGTTATCCTTGGAAACCCTGAAATCTGTGATTTTAGGGTAACAAAAGAAAGAAAATCCATATTACTTACAAGTAAATCACTCGGCACAACCAACTTGATCATTTATGACCAGCTCGGTGAAAACAAAATTGAATATCAGATTAAAGTTGTTGAAGATATAAAATCAATCAAGACTGACCTTGAAAGGCTATTCAAGGATGTAGAAGGACTAAAAGTTAGCGAAGAACGGGGTAAGATTATGCTTGAAGGAAACCTTTTCAATGTTGATGACTATCTGTTTGTGATAAAGAATATAGAAGGCAATCCAAATATTATAAACAGATTAAAGATTGACCCTGATGCTCTCCAGAAATTGGCGGATAAAATTGTTAAAGATATAGGGGTAGAAGAGGTAAAAGGAAGAGTAATCAGAGACAAAATCTTCCTTGAAGGCGATGTGGCAACAGAAACCGAGTTAAGAAAAGCAGATATAATCGCAAATACATATGCACCTGGAATGATAGTGAACGCTATAGTTGTAAACGAGAAAAAAATTGGCTTTGCTGAATCTCCCCATGTCCATATCTCAACCCAGATAATCTCTCTTACAGAATCTGCTGCATCTCAATTAGGAATAAGATGGCTTGAAACCGGCTATGTTGGAATTCAGCCCTCAGAAATTCAGATCCCAAAACCAGGAAAAATCACAGGGATTATAACAGGGCTTCTTCCAAAAATAGACCTGCTTATCTCAGAGGGAGAAGCACAGAGTCTTGCAAATGCAACTATGGTAACAAAAAGTGGATACCCGGCTCATCAGAATATGGGTGGCGGAGAATATCCCGTAAGAGTTGCACAGCCAGGTGGAATTATCAGCATTGAATACAAAGAATATGGATTCATAGTGGATGCAAGTCCTGTAGTTAACAGGGAAAACAACATGGTTGACGTTGGGATAAAAGCGGAGATAATTGCACTCGGAACCGCAGCAGGAGATATCCCTGTATTTTTAAAGAATGAGGTAAATTCCAGTGTTACTGTCCCTTCTGGTGACTCTATAATACTGGCTGGACTACTTAGTGAAAATCTCAGGAAACAGGTCCAGGGGCTTCCTGGTTTAGGCCAGATACCAATACTTAAAACCTTTTTTGCTTCAACTGCAAGAGCCCGAGAGAAAATGGAAGTCTACATCGCTCTTACACCAACTGTCCTTCAGGCTGGAAAAGGCTCAGAACAGGATAAGAAAAATCTTGAAGAGTTAAAGAAAAAATTGGGTATAAAAGAAGTTATCAAAAAGAATTAGCGCTGTTAAAAATTAATACAAACGCACAAATATGTGTTACATTCTATTGTCGTGTCACTTAAATACCTTTTGTTATTCCTTTGTGACACGACACTTTCCCTATGGGAGAAAGATCTCCTTAGACGCTTCGCTCCCCAGGCTGGGGAAGACCACTTCCCCATACCCCTTCAGTGTGCTGCCATGAGAAATTGTTTACTTGCGAAGATATTTATATGACAGCACACTATTTTTATCCCTTACCCCCGTATCAAGTACGGGGCAAGCTTTAATCCTCTCCCCTTAGGGGAAAGTGAAGGGTAGAAATGTATTAAAATTAAATATGTTTGCATTAGTAAAAAAAATTTAATTTAAGTATTTAAGCAGTATATGTATATTCCGATCCAAAGTGGCCATCGATTCCGATTCAAACCGGCCACTGATTCTGATTGAAAGTGGCCACCCATTCCGATTTATTCCGGCCACTTTTTCGATGAAATCAGAATTTGAAAAAGT
>JBFLYD010000062.1 GCA_040756905.1 Acidobacteriota bacterium | reverse complement strand
TTCCTTTATTTTATCCCATCTGAAACCTTTTCTCAACAAATATCCTTCAATTTTTCTGATTTCAAAAAAATTATTAACACTCCCCTTTCTTAAAAGATATTTCTCAATCTCGTTTTCTAAAATCTGATCTTCGTTGAACTCATTCAGAACAGTTCTTAGAGCATTTTCAATATCTTCATTTTCAATGCCTTTTCTCCTTAGTTCGTTTCTAATTCTTTCCTGACCCCAACTTTTAGTGGAAATTTTATATCTTATAAAATTTTCCGCAAATTTTTTATCATTTAAATAATCAAGTCTTTGCAGTTCTCTTATTGTTTTATCTATTTCAGGATTTTTGAATCCTTTTTTTTCTAATTTTCTTTTCAGTTCCTTTGAAGATTTATCAGAAAACTTCAGAATTCTTAAAGCTGAAACAAAGATTTTCTCATCATTTCCCATCAATATTTTTCAATTTTAAATTTATCTTTTTTATCAACTTTCTCTTTTTCAAGGTCTTGCTGGGTTTCCATTATTCTCTTTTCCATCTCTTCAAGGGTCATCTCCCCAGTTGATTGGACTCCGAGAACTCTTAACTTGAACTCATCAGGATTGCTTGCCCATTTGAGAGCGTCTTCCAACGAGATATATTTTTTCTGGTAAAGCATAAAAATAGACTGGTCAAATGTCTGCATTCCATATTGAGAAACTCCTTGCTTAATAGCATCTCTTATTAGGTGGGTTTTTTCCTTATTGACTATACAATCTCTTATAAAAGGGGTTCCAATCATAACCTCAACAGCTGGAACCCTACCTTTACCATCAGAACGGGGCAATAATCTCTGCGATATAACCGATTTTATAACTGATGAAATTTGAATTCTTATCTGTTTCTGATAATGGGGCGGAAAAACAGTGATAATTCTATTAATGGTTTCTGTAGCATCCAGGGTGTGAAGAGTAGAAAGTACAAGATGTCCTGTCTCTGCAGCTAAAAGAGCTATTTCTATCGTTTCATAATCTCTCATTTCACCCACAAGAATAACATCAGGGTCTTGTCTTAAAGCACTTCTCAGGGCCGTTGCAAAGGTGCTTGAGTCCACCCCTACTTCTCTCTGATTTATTATACCTTTTTTGTCTCTATGGAGAAATTCTATTGGATCTTCTATAGTTATGATATGTTCAACTCTGGTTGAATTTATATAATCAATCATCGCAGCAAGAGTTGTAGATTTACCGCTTCCAGTTGTGCCCGTAACAAGAATGAGGCCTCTTTTTTCCATACAAATATTTTCAATTATTGGAGGAAGATTCAATTCTCTTATAGTAAATATTTTTGTTGGAATTACTCTCATCACTATTCCTATCGCGCCCCGTTGATAAAAAATGTTACATCTGAATCTTCCAAGTCCTGAAACACTATAGGCTAAATCAATTTCCATATCATTTTGAAATTTCTCTTTCTGCCTTCGATTCATGATAATATTTGAAATCTCGATAGTATCTTCAGGAAGAATCTTTTTCTGATTGCTTAAGGAAATCAATTCTCCATTAATTCTTATGATGGGACAATTTCCAACCTTTAAATGGATATCAGAGGCCTTTTTCTCCATTGCAATGGCCAGAATATCATTAATATTTATGTTCAACTTTTATCCCTTAAATATAAGTAAGCCAGTTCCATTTATCTTCTTTTTGAGCATTAATATAGCTAAAGAATTCATCCTGGAGCAATTTTGTTGCTTCTCCTCTTTTACCATTTCCTATAGGTATTTTATCTACAGTTCTTACTGGAGTAATCTCAGCCGCAGTTCCCACAAAGAATATTTCATCGGCAAGGTATAATGCCTCTCTTAGAATCAATTCTTCAGTAACCTCTATTTTCAAATCTTTAGCTATTTTTATAATGGAATCTCTGGTTATTCCCGGTAAAATTGAACATGAAATTGGAGAAGTATAAAGCTTTTTGTCTTTAACCAGAAAAATATTTTCTCCACTCCCCTCGCTTACAAAACCATAAGAATCAAGGGCTATTCCCTCAGAATAACCATGGAGAAGAGCTTCCATTTTTATAAGCTGAGAATTCATGTAATTTCCACCACTTTTTGCCATCGATGGAAAAGTATTTGGAGCCATCCTCCTCCATGAGGAAACATGAACATCCACGCCTTCTTCTAATGCTTCTTCTCCAAGATACTTTCCCCATTCCCACACAAGAATGGCAACGTCAACTGGATTTGGAAATGGATCGACCCCTAATTTTGAGTATCCCCTGTAAACAACAGGCCGAATGTAGCAGGATCTCATGTCATTTGCTTTAATTGTTTCTATGATTGCTCTGGAAATTTCCTCCTTTTTATAAGGAATTTCCATTCTATAAATTTTTGAAGAATTATAAAGCCTGTCAATATGGGCATCGAGCCTGAAAATCGCAATTCCTTTTTTATTGTCATAGGCTCTGATGCCTTCAAAAACTGAGCTCCCATAATGAATAACATGGGAAGCTACATGAATATTTGCATCTTTCCACTTGACAAGCTTTCCATTCATCCATACAAATCCATCTTCTTTAAATCCCATTAAACCCTCCTATTTTAAAAATTCTATTCTTTATAATAACTAAATAATAATTAAAAGGATAAACCAAGTCAATATATGTGGGGAAAATTTGATGTTACTATTTTAAAATGTTAAGAGTTATTACTATTTTGAAATGTTAAATTTTTCTGGTGCTTTTTAGGGTAAATTATACCCAAGGAGGTGCCAGAAATGGATAGGAAACCATTAATTGCAAT
>JBFLYD010000061.1 GCA_040756905.1 Acidobacteriota bacterium | reverse complement strand
CAAAAAGCGTCTTCACTCATCAATTGGTTATTTATCGCCAGTTGAATTTGAAGATAGGTTGGGAAATGAGTTATATATTGAAAATGTGTCTTAATTTAGTGTCCACTTTTAGGGGTGCACTCCCGATAAAAAGTCCCAATCCTTTTCCAAAGATAATCTGAGCCCTTGTTATAGAATTGCTTAACAGAAGTTTCAATGTTCCTGATTCTTTTTCGCCACATATTGCATCATAAGTATATAAAATAGAGAATAAGCTCAATATAACTCTCAAAATAAAAGAAAGATCCAGATCCCCAAATATTGCTAATATGGGACTTTTACCATACTTACTGGGATTGGGTGAAGGAGGAGAAAATCCAGATAGAGTGAAAACATCACCAGTGTAATTTAAAATTCCACTGCAGAATATGCTCAGAGAAGATGGCCTCATAGAGATCTGAATACCTTCATTGGCAATGGATTCCCAAGAATCATATATTTGAAAAGTCTTTTTGCTCAATTCATTTCCATAATGATATTCTTTTAATTTGTTTTTATAGTTCTGAGTTCCTATGTTAATGCTTAAAAGTATTGTTATAAAACATACTAAAAATGTTATCGAGAATTTAAAACTTAATAGAGTTCCTCTTAGCTCTTTAAAGGTAATCTCTTTTATCATACTTTTCCTCTGTTATTTGAATATCTCATCCTTTATCCCTGAGTTGATCTTGTAATCATAGTATTCAAAGGTAGTTATAGATTTTATATCTTTGATTATTGCATTAGCGATAGAATTGAGTATTCTTTTTGAAGGGAGCCATATTCCATCTGGATTTTTTGAATATATCTGAGTAATATGTAGCTCCTTTACCATAGTGGGTTTATCCAATGGAGAACTCTCAAATTTTATTAATACATAATCATTGAATGAGACCCAGATAAATCCATTAATTAATGTCTTGTCCTTTCTTCTAGGGACTAGGCTGATCTTAAAGCATTCCTCCCCATCTATGTTATCCTTCCCAATGATAGAAATCTTATAATCCTTCTCAGAGATTGGAAACCCTGTGAAGAAATCGAGTTCTGGAATCTTTTCTGGCATCTTTTTCCTTTTGAACTCAAGGGTCTTCTTTGCCTTCTTGTTTACTTTATAATAAATAATGCTTACCTCCTCAAAAGTCATCCCTTCTGTATCTAAGGTGATTTTCTGAGTAACGGTTAAATCCTTGAAGTACTGAGAAAGTCTTTGAATATTGGAGTTATATTTAAGGAGGACATGATTTAACTCTTGAGCCATTAATCTTCCTGAAAAAAACAGAATTATAAAAAGTTTGAGTAAGTTTCTCTTTTCAAACATTTTTCCTTTTCTCCTTGAAAATATTATCGTTTTTTATTTTCTTTTTCAAATTAGCTCTTTCCATGGAAAATGGGAGAAGTATAAATGCACCTTTAATAAATTCATAAATAAATTCAAAGGTTGACAATTCATTTTCTTTAGCAATCCTAAAAGCTTTTCTTCCATCAGATTCTTTTCCTATAAATAGCGAATTTATTGGTATCACTGTCATTAAAAAATAAATAATAAACAAATGCCTTGAACTTAAAAACATTTTATTACTAATAAATAATAAAATAATTGGAAGTAGAATAATCAAAAAAAGAAGAGCTCCAAGAGGACCTCCTCCTAAAAAGTGAATATAATCTAAATATGTAAAATTTCCTTCAAAATTAACTGAACAATTTTTTATAAAAATTAGCTTATTATTTGAGCTACAAATACTTCTTATTTCTAAGAAGAACTTCTTTAAATTTTTATTTTTTTTAAAAATAACAAAAGAATGACAAATTTCTTCTATCACTATTGTTAGAGGAATAAAAAAGAGATAACAAACGCAGAATGTAGTGATAAAAGATAGAACTCGTTCAATATTTTCATTGTCTAACCCGGCAAGATTTGCACATTCTACTTTAAAACCATGTTGTCGGAGCAAAGAACTTATGTATCCAATTCCTAAAGGGGGGAATGCAAAAATTTTTAGGATGATCATATCTCTTGGATATGGTGAAGGAGTAGATGAAAGTAATATATCAATTTCTTGATTTTTTTCTAATCGGGTTAATACTCTCTGAGACTTGGGCTTTTTTATAAGAGATTCTAACATTTTATAATTTAAACTAATTAGTCTATCGTTTACCCAATTAGTTAATAACTCAATAATGTCATTTTTTATTGTATTTCTATCAATCGTAGGATACATTTCTGAAATAATATTAATAATTTCATTGACTGATCTATCTCCATTTATATTTTCCCATATAATGGATGAAATATGGTCTAATTTAAAGATATTATCATATCCTATAACCCATCCCTCAAATTCTTGCTGCTGTTTATTAATGCCCCAAATTTCAGACATTCTTCTTGGTTTTAAATATAAATTCATTTTCTTTTTTAATATCTTCTTCTTTTTTGGGTGGGAGGCAAAATATGCCTCCCACCCCCTCGGTTATCTACGGGTGCCAAACTCAACTCATAATAAAAACAACAAAAACTACAAAAGCAAGAGCTTCATCGGGTAAATTTGCTAATGCAGCAACCTTTTCAAATTCTTTATCCTTAGTGTAAGTGGGTTTATGGTAATTCAATTTGCACCTCCCTAATAAATTTAAATCTAATAATTTCATTCCTCAACAAAAATCATATGGTTTTATTTTTGTTGACATGGCTTTTATTTTGATGAAAGTGTGTTGAATTCTTTTCTTACAAATGATGGAGCTACTCCAAATAAAGAGTGGAATCCCTTTGTAAAAGAGAGAGGGTCTTTGTATTATGTGTAAATATTTTCCTATAAGGGGAAATGATTTACCCATATTAATTAACACTAAAAATATCCTTATAAGGGCAGATGATGCGATTCACCTTGCTTCTTTAAAAATATTTAAAAAAGAAACGGGTGATTCATTTTCTCTTATAACTTCAGATAGAAGACTTTCAGAGATATCTGAGAAAGAAGGTTTTCAAAAATTTTTTTAGAATAATATCCCCTAACTCTGAAGATGCAGTTGGACTTTTTGAGATTTGAAAAGTTTTTGAGTCTGGGATTCCTAACTGAAAAAATTAGCAAGAAGAAAAGAATACAAATTGAGCCTATATCAACTTCTTGTTGAAAATCCTCCTTCTACTCGGATTTGTAAGAGATAATAATTATCTTACATCATAAGATAAGAATTTAACATATGATAATACAAAAAATAATATGTTAAAGAATATTAAAATACCTATGTCAATAAGAGCAATGGGGAAAGTATTAGAAATAGTTAAGTTGTATTCTGGGAATTTAGGAAACGAACTTTTATCAAAATTGATATCTTTATAGGAGATCCAGCTTATGCCTTCAACTTCATATCCTTCGTCAACGATTTTTGGACCCATAATTTTAGCTTTATCTTTAAGTTCTTCTTGCATTTTATTTGCATATATAGTGTATTCTCTCATATATTGCTCTGCAATTCTAAAAAAGGTTAATTGATGGGCGTATCCTGTCCTAACTATCCCTTCAATTGAATTCATATATACAGAGAGCGGAGAGAGTTTAGAGCTTATCTTTGCCAATCTCATCTGATTTTCTAATTTTTTTAAATAATTTTTTCTTATCTTTAGTATATCCTGCTTATATTCTTCAAGAGCTTGTCTATTTTCTCTATATATCTTCTTTTGAAGCTGATCTACTTTATTCCTTTTTTCTGCATTGCTTAAATCCCTTCTTGTATAAATTTCCCTTAACATTATTGATGATAATGTGATTTTGGAATAAAATATTTTTTCCGCTCCCCTCAATTCTATTTCAAATTCCTTAAATGATGGGATAGGAGATATAATCTCGCTTACAAGAACACCTCCATTGGGAATTATAATTGCTATAAAAACCCATATTATGAGTGAGATAATAAGTGATGTAGAAGATTTAGTAGATACCGTAGAGGTGAAGATTCCGATTAATACCATAGAGGAAATGAAAAAGAAGGAAAGGATAATGACGAAGAAAATTTTTATCCAATCGTTTTCATCAAAAGATATATTTGCATTAAATAGGATAATTATTATGCTAATTATAAGTCCAATTAAAAGAAATGGAATTAGGCTCAATAAAGCACCCAAAAAACCTCCAAACAAAAAAGAATCCTTAGAAATAGGTTGGGAAACTAATAATCTCAATGTTCCTTTCTCCTTTTCTCCTGATACCAAATCATAGGTAACAAGAAAGGCAATAAGACTAAATAAATACCCAACAACAAATGACCAATCCAGATTTTGAAGATTCTCAATAAAAGGTTTCAAGCTAAGGTCTTCAATAGGATAATCAACAAAATAAGGAAGTACAATAAGATATTGTGGCAAGTTTCTTTCCCCTCCTTCATGAGCAAATATAAATTTGTTCGGTCTTTTTATTACTTTAACATTTTCAAGATTTTTTTCATTTTCTGCAAGGCTCTGAAATCTGTTATATTCCTTCGATTGTAATGAAATATTAGAAATACTCATAGAAGTCCCTAAGATTAGCAACAAGATAACTATCAAGCTTGAAATCAAAAATTTGAAGTCATAAATGTTATTAAGAATAGTTTTATTTATTATGAGTCCTTTCATTTTAATTTAGCCAAATCTTGGATCGTATTTAATAAAGATTATATAGCTCATATAAAATAAAATAATATTTAAAATTAAAACCGAAGCCATATATGGAATCGCTCTTTCTATCCTTTCAGCCAAACTTTCTCCTTTGAATTCGTTAGATGGTAAATCTTTTAAATCAACAGCCCCCCATCCCGCTATAAAAAAAGATTCCCTTTGCGGATATTTTTTGAGCTTTTCTTTCTGCCATTTTATAAAAGATTGTTCTAAATTCTTAATCTGACTAATAAATTTTTTTTGAGTTCCAACATCCGTTCCGGCAATAATTTGTGATAATAATATATTGGTTGAAAAAGGAGAAAAGAGCTTTAATTTATTTTCAAAATCTGATTGTTCAAATCTTTTATTTAAATTGAATTCCTTTTGGTTTTTATCTATTTGAACCTTTTCTTCTAAAATATGTTCAGGAGACATTTTTGTAATTATATTGGTAGAAGTCAATTCAACAAGGGATTCTACTGACTTAGCATAGAGAGAAATCCATGATGTAAGATTCGGGTATATAGCTACTAAAATAACCCAAATAAAAAAAGCACTTAGTAAGGAGGTATTTGATTGCCGTGTTAATGATGAGATAAGAATCCCCAACATAACAAATGCAGAGGTCAAAAACACAGAGTTTAGGAAAAGCACTGATATCTCACCTAACATCTCCAGATCAAAACTAATATCAGGATGAAGCTGGAGAATAATTATAACTCCAAGAAAGGAAAGACAAAGAGGGATAAGAAGGGAAAGCATTGCACCAATATATTCACCAAGAAGTATTTTATATTTTCCAATTGAATTTGATAAAGAAAGTTGTAAGGTTCCCTCTTCTCTTTCTCCAGAGATAGTGTCGTAGGAAAGAAGAATTGCCATTAAGCTGATAACTAAGCCTAAAACATGAATAAAATCAAAAGGAAGTGGATTAAAAAGAAAGAAATTAGATTTCTCTCTGCTTCTAATAATAGTTGGTCCATATTTTCCCCTAATAATAGCACAAGAACCATATTTTTCTCCTATCCCCCCGGCTAAAATACTCAATTTTTCAGGAGGTCTATCAAATCCAATCTCTACATTAGAATACATGTTAATTCTTGAGGGATCGAGCTTGAAAAGATGAGAATATATATCTTCATTATAATATGATATTCTTTTTTTAAAGGTGCTAATAGAAGTGAATAGAGAGAATAAGATTAAAAAGAAGAGAAGAAAAGAGATTGTTGAAAACCTTCGTGTAATCAAGTTTATTCTTACTCTTTTCTTTGCAATTTCCCACATCATAATTATGATAGATTATAATACGAAAAGGGAAGGGATTACATCCCTTCCCTTCGAAAAACTACCAGCATCATGAGCTAGTTTGCCACCTTTGGGCAATCTGAAGCGACACACCAAGTTGAGCCAGCTTCACAGCATGGTCCTGTACATGTTTTTTTCCCATCCCCAGAAGTGCAAGTTGCTCCTGAGACGCCAACTGGAAGAACAGCTAAAAATAGGCTCAGAGCGAAGACAACAACAAGTAGACCCATTAAGAATTTTTTTATCATAGTTCACCTCCTTCAAATTTCGGTTTAATAATAAACTGTTCATTTGCCTCTGATTTAAAAACTGCGATTCTATTATCTCCTCTCATTATGTTTAATCTAACACTTCTTTTTCACAATTTCTTCTCTCATATTTTATTGTTATTATTATTTAAGAAGGGAGAGGATTACATTCCCTCCCTAAGAAAAACTACCAGCATGAACTATGTAGCGCATTTTCCGGCTTCGCACCAAGTTGGGCCAGCTTTACAGCATGGTCCACAACATGTACTTTTCTTATCATCAGAAGTGCAACATGCTCCAGAAACATTAATCGGAACAACGGCTAAAAATAGGCTCAGAGCGAAGACAACAACAAGTAGACCCATTAAGAATTTTTTTATCATAGTTCACCTCCTTCAATTTTTTTCTTATCTTCTTTTTCGGAAGATAGAATCAATTTATAGCATTTAGGTGAGAAAAATATGGATACAAAGATCTCACCATTTTTATTAACAGACAAATCCCTCAAACTACCTTCTTTAAATTTCGGCTTAATAATAAACTGTTCATTTGCTTCTGAATTAAAAGCCACGATTCTTTGATCTCCTAATAGAATTAGAATTTGTTTCTTTTTGGGATCAAAAGTAATATCCCTAATGATCATCGTTAACTGAATACCATCAATATTAATAGAAGCGTATTCATAAGGAGGTGGACTTTGCCAGATAGCTTTTTTAAGAGGCTGTAAGTCGGGGATATTTAAAATCTTTTTGTAAATTAGTTCACCCTTTTGGTTATATTTGCAGATTAATGGGGCATGTAAAAATACTAACCATGCATTGTCATTTTCGTCTAAAGCTATCCGAATCCGATTTAATGGCACTTTGTGAGTTTCATTATATTTTTTATAATCCATTCCATAAATCTCTGAGGGATTAATGAGAGAGCCGAAGCTTCGCAATCTTTTTCCTTTAGGATTATAAACAGAGACCAGATTATTCAATGCTGGCTGTCCTAATAAAATCTCCCCTTTAGAATTAACAGCTAATCCCCAGCTTTCGGGATAATCTGGGAAATCGCTTAAATAAATCCCCTTTGAATCTAATATCTGAATTCTATAATTGCCTTTATCAAGTACATAGAAGAGTCCATGTTTGTCAATAAAAAAATCTGAAGGATAATAGAACTCCCCTTTTCCATTTCCTATTTTTCCTATTTGGCCAATGATTTTCTTATCTTTAATAAAGATAATACGATGATTCTTCATCTCTAAAACAAATATGGTCTCCTCAGCTGGAATAATCTTCTGAATGTCTGTAAAGTGCATATTGAAAGCTACCTCTTCAAGTTTTGCTTCATAAATTTTCAGATCATCAGCTAATAGGACTTCAAAAGCGGAGGATACAATCACAGAAGAGATAATGAAACTCAAAATCTTTATTTTACTAAAACAACGAAGTTTTTGCATTGAGATAACCTCCTTTTATATGATTGAGAAAAGTCGAGAGTGATTCTGAATAAGTTATAAAATTTTTTAGATCTGTCCTGATAACAATAACATCATCTTGTCCATATGGCCTTTTATAATAAGTATCTTCAATATTATAGAGCTCGCTTTCAGCTAAGAAGATTGGGGTTTGAATATTTAGTTTTTTAACTCTAAAAATAATTTCTTCTTTATTGAAATAAGGACTGAAAATCAAGCCCATTGATAAATTTGATTTTTTCTCTAAGTTCTTTTCTATTAAACTCCACATAAGTAAATGAGATTCTAAAGCACAAGAAATACAGTTTGATGTGAAGATAATCCATAAATGAGGAGATGAAGTGAAATCTTTAGTAATAACTTTTTTTTCACCGGATTCTAAATTTATAACCTCTATTGGAGGGAAAGAATCGCCAACCTTCAATTTTTCCTCTTTAATTACATCAATATAACTAATCTTTCCTAATATGTATTTTTCCAATAATTGTCTGATATCTTCATCTTTTATAAAATCAGAAATAAATTCGACTTTTAGATTAGGATCAATGATAAGAATCCATCGCTGACTTTCTCTAAGCTTTGATAATTCTTTAAGAATATTGGAATTATCTTTAATAGATAAAATAGGAAATAAAATGTTAAATTTTCTCCTGAAGGTTTCTGCAATATTTCTCTCAGACTTACTAAATAATATAATATTCAGTCCCAAATCCTTAAATTTTTTAGTAAATAAAGCATTAATATATCTAATAAGACTATAGTCTTCTTCTAAACTTCTATCCACTATGATTAAGTTCCATTGTCCCTCTTTCAGTGTTACTTTCCCAAGTTCAGGATTCTTAAACTCGAATTTTTTAATTTTATCTCCATATCTAAGGGAATGGTGAAATAAAAATTCATATTTATAGAGATTATAAATGAGTATAAGAATAATCATTGTTAGCAGTATGAAAATGAAGATTTTTTTGGAAGCCATTTTTATTTCTCCACCTAAGTTACTTATATTCATACATAAGAATTTCTTTATTTCAACAAAAATCATATGGTTTTATTTTTGTTTATATGGTTTTATTTTTGGTGACATGGCTTTTATCTTGATGAAAGTGTGTTGAATTCTTTTCTCACAAATGATGGAGCTACTCCAAATAAAGAGTGGAATCTCTTTGTAAAAGAGAGAGGGTCTTTGTACCCTCTCTCATAAGCAATTAATTTAATCTGTTTTTCTGTGGAGAGAAGTTCCCAGAGGGAGTAACAGAATCTTATCCTTATTGAGAATCTCTCAAAGGATATCCCTGAAATTTCATTAAATTTTAAAGAAAGCCATGAAGGAGATAGAGAAACATTCTCTGAGAATGAAAAAAGGTTAAATCTTTTCCATGGGTTCTCAACAATTTCTCTTTGAACCTTGGAAATCTTAAAAAGAAGATTAGAAGGGTGAATCATCCATCCTGGAGAACATCCATAATGCTCTGAGTTTTTTATCTTCCTTGGAATTTCTTCTTGAAAGGAAGAAAGTGTATAGGTTTCAAAAAAAGAAGATAAAAACCCTCCATATGATTCATATCCTCTTTCAAGCAATATGGGTCTTATGACTAAAAAAGGAATTTTTTTATTCATCTTTAGAAATAGAAACTTTCTCATGCAAAATATAAAAGAACACCTATAATCACATCCCAAGAATATAAACTCATAGGGTTTATCTTTTTGATTTATTTCATCAATTCCAGGATTTTCAATTAAAACAGAAGAACCTAAAGAACTCCTGATAAAATCAAAGATTCTTTTGTCCTCAGAGATAACCAAGACCTTTTTAGACATACTCTTTTAAACTTTTCCTCTTCTAATATCATCCAATTTCTGTGCCAAGTTCATGAAGTTTCTATAAATTCTTTGAGAATAAAGGGTTTCTTAAGGAAAATCTGTGTTTTTATTAAATTTATCCTTCTATAAAATTGGGTAATATATTACACCTATAAAATATGTAAATTAAAAATTTGATTTATATTACTTAATCTTTTATATGTGTAAATATTTTCCTATAAGGGGAAATGATTTACCCATCTTAATTGACTAAAATTTTTATCTTTGATAAAAGAGAAAAGATGAGACTCATAAAAAAATTAGTCTGTTCTAGAATTTTCTTTTAAATAGTTTGATAAATTCTTATTTGTATGATAAAAATTAAATAGTTTTACTTTTTATTAAGGAGGAGCAATGTATTCTTCAAAAGTCTTCAAAAAAGGGCAATTAGTTATACCATCTAAATTGAGAAAAAAATATGATATAAAGGAAGGAACTATAGTCGAGTTCCTTGATCTTGGAGATCAGATTATTCTAATTCCTCTTCCAGATAACCCAATTGAAAGAGCTGAAGGATGGTTGAAATTCAAAAAGACAGTGAAGGAAGTCCTTGATGAGAATAGAAAAGAAGAAGAAAAATTTGAAAAAGCAAAAAAGGTGATCCTTTGAAGAACTTTGCTTTGGATAGTTACTCTGTTCTGGCTTATCAAAAAGGAGAGAAAGGGAAAGACAGAGTCAAAGAGCTTTTATTAAAGGCTGAAGAAGGCAAAATAAAAATCTATTTGAATTGGATCAATATCGGAGAGATATACTACATCCTTATAAGAGAGACTGATGAAGAAATAGCGAATAAAGCAATTGCCTTTATAAAAAAATGGCCTTTAAACCTTGTGGTGCCAGATGAAATTAATATCCTTAACGCTGCTAAGATAAAGTCAAAAAATCCAATCTCCTATGCTGATGCTTTTGCTGCTTCTACAGCCATTCAATTTAATGCAGATCTTGTTACAGGAGACCCTGAATTTAAAATCCTTGAGAACAAAATACCTATTTACTGGATAGTATAAGGAATAGATAATAATGTAATTAAGTAAAGAAATTGTGTAACGACTCTTTCCATTTAAATACCATGAACTTCAGAAGATGAGTTTAATTATTGAATTCCCTTTTTTAACTTGAATCGCAACCCTGTTTTTAAGATCGATCCAGAATGTGATAATTTCTGAACCCGTTGATTCAGCCCTGAATAACTTTTCTACAACATAACAGTTTTTTCCATTAATTCTTTCATTGCCTTTTACTTTAATACTCCTTAAGATTTGCTCCTTTGGGGTATTTTGTAAACATTCCCAGGAAAAGTCTTGAGAAAGAGCTAACATCCAGTAACCATAAAAATAATATATATCCGCTGAGAATGGCAGACTATGCACTTTATTAGTACTTACACTTGTACTTTGCCCTTCCTTTAAAATCGTTTTTGACTCAGAATAAAGAATTTTTCCTGCTTCATTAATATATGTAGTTGTTTTTTCTTCAACTGTTTTTTCAGGAATTTCTGAAGCGAACTGTAAAACAGGATTTTCAAGGATTGCCTCCCTTTTAATTAAAAAGCACTTTTCATCTTTGTATTCTTCGTATCCCTCAATTTTGATAGTCTGTTCTATTGGTATTGGCTCACTCGTTAACACAATCTTACCTGGTGCAACTTGTTTACCAACCACATCTTCGGGTAATTTTTTATCGGTTCTTATCGCTTTATATTTGAATGTCTGACCAATTTTAAATTGTGGTTGAATATTGGCTACAATGGATTCCTCATTACACGGTTCCACGCCTGAATTTATTTTAACTTGCTTTTTAAGCTGTCTCTTCTCTGTTTGTTGTGATAGTAGTTTTGGAATTGGTATTAAGCTTAATACACCAATAAATAAAGCTTTTAAAACCTTTCTTCTACAAAATTTTGTTTCTTCAGATTTTTCTTCTTCAAACATTTTTCCTCCTTTCTCTGGTAATTGATCATTATCACAATTTACTAATTTCTGACTACAGATTACCGATGTCCAGTTCCAAGTTGCCAATGAGTATTTTTATCTGACATCATAAGTAATAAAAAGAAAAGCACTCAAAGAAAATAACAGTGCATTAAATAGAATAAGTAAAAAGAGATCAAGTTGAATTGATAAAATAGATTTAACAAATTCAACTTTTCGATAATTAAATCGAGGTATATTTGAAAAATCTCCTGCTCCTAACTTTACTGACATTCCTGAACCCACATCGTCAGTGTAAGTGTCAGCATAAACATTAGCTTCTATGAGGTTTTGAAATTGCAGGGCGCTTGTTATGAAATTTTCCATCTCTAAAATTCCTGTATTTGACAGTTCTGAAAAGATAAAAGTCAGCGATGATGAAGGAGAAGTTCTTGATATTGTGTTAGCAATAATTCTCTGAACTCTTTTTCTATTTTTATGTTCCTGATCAATATTTCTTAATCTTTCTGCTAAGATTTTTTTGTATTTTTCTACTATTGGTTTTCGAAGCTCATCATAATTATTCTTCATGAATATTTCTTGCAACTCTTTGCTTTGTTCTTTTTCAATACTTTTTTTCTGGATATCTTTTTCAATATTCAAAACTCTCACAGATTTTACAGGATATAAGGTCTCAGCGATCATTCCTGATATTTGCGGAATGACATGCACGAAAATGACCCAGATGAATAAGAGAAAAACTATTGATGTCCATGATCTTTTTGTTATTACTGAAATAAACAAACCAAGGTTCAAGAATAGAGAAATATAGATTAATGCGATTAGGAACATAAAAATAATTCTTAACAAATGATTACTACTGAGTAATTGGGTGTCCGAACTTGTAATAACTATCAACAATCCTAAGGTTAATCCAAGTATAAATGGAAAAAGGAGAATAATAAAATTTCCGAGATATTTTGCTATTACTATTTTATAGCGATGTATTGAATTTGAAAGTATCTGCCTTATCGTTCCCTGTTCTTTCTCTCCAGAAATAGCATTGAAAGTAAAAATCATAGCAACGAGAGACATAACTACCTTTATGATAAATAAAAAATCTATTTTCCCAAGAAAAGCATGATACGGACTATCTTCTGCTTTGTTTTCACCTGATTTTATTCCTTCGTCACGTGTAATTATTATCGAACTTGGTAGAGTAGTATCTAATCCAATGCTGAAAATTCTCAATTCAGAGGGAGGCCGGAATCCGCTTGCTTCAAATGTAAGAGTATTATGGGATCCGCTTTTTAGTTTTTCTTCATATTTAGTAAGTGTTTGATAATAATCTATTATATCTCGATCAAGAGCTTTCTGGTTAATAAACAATGTTAAAGGGATTAGGATAGAACACAAGAGAACTAATATAATAAATCTTATGTTGTAAATGTCTTCTAATATTTCTTTTTTGGTCAAGATGAATATCATTTTTATAAAATCCTTCTCTTAAATTCCCCTCACTTTCTTGCAATTGTATTCATTAATTAAGACTCTCTACTTAGCAAAAAAGTTTCATTTATTACTCAATAATATAAATTATTCTGATTAAAAATATTTCTCATGTCAATAAGGCACAATGGATTGATGGGGAAAATAAGTTTAAGATCTTGCTTGAGTCCGATGAAGTTCACGATAATATGGGTTTCTCTGAGAGAGCTCATCATGGCTTCCCTGATCCAAAACTCTTCCATCTCCTAAGAGATATATCCTGTTCAAAGAATTGGTTCGCCATGCCCTGTGGGAGATGATGATACAAGTTCTGTATTTGAAGTGCTCAGTTATAAGCTCTTCAATTCTCCTCTCTGATTCAGAATCAAGCTCTGAGGTTGCCTCATCAAAAATGATTATGTCTGAGTCTTTGAGGATGGCTCTGGCAATGGATATCTTCTTCCTCTCTCCTCCTGATAGCTTCTTTCCTGTCTCTCCAATTGGAGTATTGAATCCATCTTCAAGATTCATGATAAACTCATGAGCACCAGAGAGTTTTGCTGCTTCCTTTACCTCCATTTCACTTGCATCGGGTCTACTGTAAAGGATATTGTTTCTTATTGTGTCATTAAAGAGAAATACATTCTGAGAGACAAAGGAGATCCTCTCTCTTAGAGATGAAAGGGAAAGAGTGTTTATATCATGACCATCTATAGTTATCTTTCCTCTATCGATCTTATAAAGTCCAAGGATTAGTTTCACTATTGTACTTTTACCTGAGCCATTAGGTCCTGCAATTAAAATCTTATCCCCTGGATTAATCTTGAGAGTGATTCCCTTGAGAACACCCTCTTTTTTACTATCATAGCTGAAATAGACATCCCTGAATTCAATCTCTCCTGTTAGCTTCGAAACTCTTATCCCTTCCTCTCCTTCCTCTCCGAGCTCAAATAGCTCTGAGACTCTGTTTAATGTAGTAATAGCTGGTTGAAGGGTAAGTCCTATGTTAGCCAAGATCTGGGTTGGTCCATAGAGTTTTGCTAAATAGGCTGAAAAGGCAATGTATGTCCCTATAGTGAAAGAGCCCTTAATTATCTTCCATCCTGAGTACCATAGGACGATAAATCCTCCAAGAGCTCCAATCAAAGATAGAATCTCTGAGGATATGGTAAACTGGATATTCCTTTTTATGCTTGTTTGTTTTAGCTCATCTAAGGAGATATGTATCTTGGTTGTTTCTCGATCTTCGGCGGAAAAGGATTTAATCACCTCAACCCCTGAGAGAGACTCCTGAATTCTCTTTGAAAGATTAGCTCCTTTCTCCATCAACTCTCTACTTGTTTTCCTTATAGATCTTGAGTAGAATCGAGTCGCAAAGTAAAGAAAGGGAATAACTATTAACGATATAAGAGTGAGTCTCCAGTTTAGGTAGAGAAGAATCCATAGACAGAAGAGAAATTCAAGGATTCCAATGAGGATTCTGACAATGGAATTGGAGAAAAAGAATCCAAGTCCTTCTACCTCCCCTATTCTTGATAAAAGATACCCTGTCTGTTGCGAATCAAAGAATGAGAGGGGAAGGCGTAATAAACGATGAAATAGATCCTTTTTTATTTTTACCAATATCTCCTGATTAAATACAGAGAAAAGGTAATTAGTGAGAAAAGAAAAGATTAATTTGAAAAATTGAATCCCAATAAGAAGGAATATTATTAGATTTAGAAGCTTGATATTCTTAGCCAGAATGACATCATCGACAATGTATTTCATTAGATATGGAGTAGGTAAGGCCAAAAGGGAGAGAATTATCATAAGGATGGAAGCTATAATAACCTTTTTCCAGTGCGTTCTTAGATAGGGAAAGAGAAGTTTCAGGGATGAGAATTTTAATTTTTTACTTCGCTCTTTTCTATTTTGTACATTTAACATTTTATTACTGTATCTTCTTTCTTTCAAAATAATTCAAAATCATCTTTTAACTTTCTCAAGAGATTCTCGACTAAAGATGTTAAGCCCCTTCCTCGAATTATTAATATGTAAATACTTAACTCCCTTCCCGCTCTTAACACCCATTTTATAATTAAATTAAAAATACCCATCTCCCTTCTAAAATCTCATTTCACCCCAATTTTCAATCTTATAACGAATAATTCTAATTTCCCCCGCTTCTTCTTTTACTGAAATGTTATACAAGTATCCATTTTTTATTAGGTTGGCTATGAAACCGATTTTCGATCGATATAAATACTCACCTTTTTTATTGAATATATCATAACTATAACCCTTATCTTCTTCTGTCACAGGTTTAAATCTTTCTACATATATTCTCCCTGTTTCATCCGTCAGGATATTAGATGAATAAGGTCTTTGCTTGGAAAAGGTAACATTTTTTAATACGCTCTTAGGGGTATCTTTAAATCTATCAGAAAACACCCCTTCCTTTTCTTCTTCGCTTACTTTTTCGCTCTTTTCATCTTTTGCAATCTTCATTAAAACCTTTCCATCTTGAGATAAGAAATCTAATTCATAAACCAGGGAATTCATCAATACTAATGTATTTCCATTAGTCACAGTGAAATATAAATTGGCCAGATAAGGATGATCATAAAAAATTCTCATCTTATTTCCAGAAGTTGTATCGAAAATTGGGGACAAATAAAATTCTTTTCTGAAAATATTTTGCAATTTTCCTTGAGGATTCATCTTAATGAAATAGATATACATGTCATTTTCGGATTCGAATTCAAGGATAGAGGAATAAATATATCCATTTTCATCTACATAAAATTTTCCTGCTAAAATTTTTTCTAATGTTATATCCCTTTTATGGTTACCTTCTTGGTCAAATACTATCATTCTTCTCCTCATTACATCGTGAACATAGATATTTCCATTTCTGCTTACACAAAAAGTGTTCGGTATTAAGAATTCACCTGGTCCGTTTCCTTTCCGCCCAATAGTTCTAACATATCTTCCCTTTAAATCATAAACCTGGATCCTCACCATTTTCGAATCACAAACAAACATATATCTATCATTGACTTCAATTCCATTAATTGAACCAAATAGATATTGATCGTAAGACTCATTCCCTATTATTAAATCCTTCCTCAGCTTAAGCTCGTAACTCCCATAAAGAGGATTTTTGGGGGTCTTTATAATTGGATAAGCATTTTCTTCAGATGTTGCAAAAGGAGTGATGAAATAAAGAATTAGTAAAATAAGAGTGGTTTTCTTCTCAATTTTTAATTTCATATCTCCTCCTTATTAATTAATTTTTTCTTTATCGTTTAGTCTAACTCTCATAGTCAATATTTATTGACTTAAAATGTCAACTTTTCCTATATAAGACAATGGTTTGTCAAATTTCTTTTCATTTCCGACTACTAATATGCATAACAATTCCGGATGAAGATATTTTAAAGCAGCTCCTTTTACATCTTGTGCATTTATATTTGGTATTTCATTTATAATATATTGGAAATAATCCAATGGAAGCCCTTGATATTCATAATATAAAATGCGAGCTAATATTTTTTCTGGGGAATCAAATTGAAAAACATATGAATTTATAAGAAATTCTTTGACTTGATTAACTTCTTTATCGGTAATGGGTTCTTCACAAATTTTATTTAATTCATTTAAAATGCATTGAATAGTTTCTACGGTGGTATTACTTCTTGTAGATGCAGAAATAACGAAGGCTCCTGGATAACAAAAAGAAGGCCAATACATGGAGAAAATGTCATAAGATAACCCTAATTCTGACCGTATCTTTTGGTAAAGTCTTGAGGAAAATGATTGTCCTCCAAATAATAAATCCAATATCAATAAAGCTATATAATCTTTATTATAAGGATTATCCTTATCTAACATAATGCCTAAATGTCCTATTCTTATTTTTGATTGATTTACATTTTCTTTCACAATTAAATTAACCGATGCCTCTCTTTTGACCTTTACTTCAGGGAAAGGAGGGTTTTTATTGATTGACTTTGGCCATTTTCCAAAAACTTCTTCGAAAGAGGTTATTATCTCATCCTTATCAAATTTTCCCCAAATGGCTAAACTAATATTATTAGGGTGAATAAATTGGTTATAAAATTTAAAAAGGTCTTCTTGTTTAATATTATTTGTTGTCTCTTTAGTTGGAGTTCTTGCATAGGGACTATTTTCCCCATATAAAAGCTTTTGAAATTTAGTAAAGGCTAAAGAATCAAGATCTTTTTTTTCTCTTTCCATAAAATCCAATAAATTTTTTTTGGCTAAACTTAATCTATCAGTTTCAAATGATGGGTTAATAAGGATTTCAGATAATATTTTCAAAGAACGTTTAAAGTTATCTTTGTTACAACTCATTCTTATCTGACCATTAATTAAGGAAATCTTAATAAAAAGTTTAGTTCCCAATGAATCAAGTTCTTCATCTATTACTTTAGCATTAATATATTTTGTACCTCCCATTCTAAGCATTTCCCCAGCAATAGTAGCTAATCCGATTTTATCGGTAGGATCAAATACAGAGCCTGCTCTTATAATACCAAATATTTCAATTTTTTCAGAATTGTCAACTTTCAGAAGGTGCAATTTCATTCCATTAGAAAATTCGTGATGACGAATTGAATGAATATCAAATTTTTTTGAAGGAATATTACTTGTGTCTTTGATATTCGGATCCGATGGTAATGAAAGAAAAATAAAGATTAATGGAAAAAGAATCAATTTAATTCTTTTCATTTTAACTCCCACAAATAATTTTCAATTTTACTCATCCTTTTCAGGATCAACAGTAAAAACGACAACTCTATTTCTTTTATTAAAAAATTTATTTATAACTCGTTTAATATCTTTTATTGATACATTTCTGACTTCATTCTCATATTGAAATAATTTTTTCCAATCCCCTTTTATCATTTCAAAATAAGCTAATCGTTGTGCTATTCCCAAATTTGATTGCAATTTTTTTTCAAAATTAGCTAATAAATGATTCTTAGCTTTATTTAATTCATTTTCAGTTAAAAGTCTTCTTTTAAAGTCTTCGATATTTTGATAAATTATGGATTCTATCTGTGGAATAGAATTATTTAAAAATGGAAATGCCCAAAACACGAAAAGCGTAGAATATTTTGCCCCTGGGAATTTTGGATTACAAACAACAGATGAGGCTATTTTCTCATCTATTACTATTTGTTTATAAAGAAGTGAGCTTCTATAGCCAGCAAAAAGTGAAGCTAAGATATCAAAAACAGGGTCATCTGGATTATTGGCATTAGGTCTACGATATGCAATTAAAATAGCAGGGTAATCTAAATTTTCCACTTCTATTCTTCGTTCGCCATTCTGTAAAGGTTCATCGGAGATAATAGTTTTAGCAGAATCTTTTCGATTGAAAGATTTAAAATAATGTGCAATTAAATTAATAACTCGGTGAGGATCTACATCTCCTACAATGGCCAGTAGTATTTTATTCGATATGTAATTTTTTTTAACAAAATCTAAAACATCCTTGATCTCAATATTCTCAAGATCAGATATATATCCTCCTATGGGGTTTCTATAAGGATGCCTTAGAAAAGCTACTGAAAGCATTAGAGCATTTAACTTCTGAAGTGATTTTTCATCATGAAGAAATTTCTCTTCAAGAACTATATTTTTTTCTTGATAAAATGATCTCAAAGAAGGATTTACAAGACTTTCAGATTGGAATTTGATAAACAATTCTACTTTATCAGAAGGGAGACTACAAAAATAAAGTGTACAATCTGGGGATGTTTTTGCGTCAATATTAATACCCCCTTCTCCTTGTATTTGTAGAATATTTATATTTTCTGAATCACAATCGGAGATTCTAACACTCTCAGTTCCTTCAAATAACAAAATGTGTTCCACGAGATGGGCAAGGCCGGATTTCAATGGCTTTTCATCTAAACTCCCAATATTGACATATGTGAGAAAAGAAACAGTAGAGGTTTCGTGCTTAGGAAGGATAAGAATTTTCAGACCATTACTAAGGGTATTACATATTATCTTTTCTTCCCATTCTTTATAAAATTCACTGAGTGCAAAAAAGGGTAAATTTGTAAGAATAATAAAAATTAATGTTTTAAATAGAACTTTTATAATTGTAACTTTGCTAAGTCTGCTTTTTTTCATTTTTTTCGTTTTTATATACCATGTATATTCAAAATTTTAATACCTACTCTCTTTAAAGTAATCCTCATAACTTTTGGTCACTTATTAGGAATATCACTTTTCTGTGTCTCTTCTCTTTGATGAATAAGATAAAACAATTTTAATATTTCCTTTAAATTATATTTCCATAATTCACACATTTCAGGTGGTTTTTTTCCCGCAAGTCTAATTCTTGGGCAGCCTCCCATACAAATCGGCAGATATAAGCATTTCACGCATTCCTCATATGCAAAGGGATCCCATCCGAGATAATCGTATAATTTACTTGTAACAATATTATCTTTAATATTTCCTACAGACCATTCTTTCTCTCCTATGTCTGTCCAGCATTTATATAAGAGCCCTTCTGGATCTACTGCATAATTTGCCCACGAATCCGCAGAGCAATATCCAAGTTTCGGTGAGGGCATTTTTTTAATAATAGGATCTTTATCTAAGACTTCTCTTGAAAATTTAATTTGCAATTCTGCATATTCTTTTCTTGTAAAACATTTATCCACATAATTACTACAAGTCTCTGTGTAACCAAGAACGGGTGAAAAACTAATATTTATTCTTTTTAATATCCCTTCTTTTTCTAACAATTCTAAAAGTTCTGGTGCTCTTGCATAGTTTTCTTTGTCTATATTAACTCTTAAAATAATTCTAACCTTTGTCTTATTGGATAGATTCTTTATATTATTCAATATTCTATCAAAGGTAGGATCTCCATTCTCTAATTTCCTTCTGTTATTATGAATATCCTTTGGTCCATCCATTGTTATTTGAATATTATTAATCTGGTAATTTTCTAATTTATCGATAATTCTATCATCTAATAAATAACCGTTAGTTATAATTCCAGAAGAATAAGGTATTTTACTCTCATTACAAATCTCAATAAATTTCTCAGATAATCTAAAAATAATGTCCTCTGTTAAAAGGGGTTCTCCTCCGTACCATGTAACTCCAAAAAGTATCTTGTCTATTAAAGCTTTTTTAGTAAAATCTATTAAATCATCTTGCGTTTGTTCACTCATGTCGATTTTCTTAATTCTCTGGTAACAATATGTGCATTTAAAATTGCAATTTAGAGTTGGAGCAATTGTCAAACCAAAACTTCTTTTATAAAACCTTCCGAGCATATTTCTAACTTTTAGAATTTTAAGTTCGTCAACATCGTCTTCAACCAAAAATTTTCCATAAATTAATTTTTTATACAATTCAGAGCTTTGTAATTTTTGTAAATCGCTTTTATTTTCTAATATGGTCTTTATAATCTCAGCACTTTCACTCTCTAATTTGACTAAAGCAAGTGATAATAAGTTATATAAAAGAACGTATTCTTTTTCCTCTAAAAATAAATTATATTTTGAAGCTTTCATTTTTTTCTTTAGAGAGACGGGATTCTTATACCCCGCCTCTCTTGGCTCAACTCTTTATCCCGCGCAGCTCTTCCATCCATAACAGACATCGCAACCTTGCCAACTTCTACAATAAGTCTCACACCATTCTGCACATACACCTGCTGCAGATGAAGCTGTTCCTGAATCTGGACCAATTTCAAATCCATTTAACAAATCGAATAAAGTAATGGGTTCCAATAAGAATATCATCTCTTTTCACCTCCTTTCGTATAAATTTTTTAGCCTATCATAAAACTCGCAATCCCTTATCACATAAGGATTTGCAGATACCCATGTTTTTCTTTTCACCTCTACCGAACAAACTAGTGTCATTACTACATTCCTTAAGTATCATTTTTAAAAATTTACCTCTTTTAGAAGGGAGTGAGGTGAAATTTTTCTCTCGCTTTTTCTCATATTTCTAAAAATTGATTTTTTTATTTTTACCTTCCTCCTTTTTATTTAGAATTTAAATGAATATTTTTCAACAAAAATCATATGGCTTTATTTTTGTTTATATGGCTTTATTTTTTGAAACATGGTTTTATTTTTGGTGACATGGCTTTTATTTTGGTAAAAGTGAGTTAAATCCTTTTCTGACAAACGATGGAGCTACACCGAATAAATAGTGGAATCTCTTTGTAAAAGAGAGAGGGTCTTTGTATTATGTGTAAATATTTTCCTATAGGGTGAATAATTTACCCATATCAATTGACTTAAATTCTTTTCTTTGATAAAAGAAGAGAAGATGAGAATTAAAGAAAAGATAAAAACTCTTATTAAAAAAGATTATTTTAAAGAATACGGGAAAGACCCTTATCAGGAGGTTATCAAGGCAGTTACCTATGTTGTGGATTATGAGATTTTAAAGAAAACACTTCTTGCAAAGCTTCAGGAATTTATTCCAGTTGAAACAGTTCTCTTTTATCTTTTAAATCCAGAAAAAGATTTATATGAGCCAATTATAGCTACAGGTTACAAGCTCCGAGCCACAGGCTCAGGGCCTCAAGCTATAAACTTAGAGTTAAATGAAGATGAAATAAAATTTTATAAATTTTCAAAAGATGATCGTCTTATAAAATGGCTGAGAATAAACAAGAAGGAACTCAATCTAAGAAAAAATCCTAATATTTTTGATTATTTAGCTCTTAAAGAGAGGGAAATCCTTGGTATTTTTAATGTAGAGTTAAGTCTTCCCCTTATATCATTGAATAAACTTATAGGAATGGTATTTCTTGGAACAAAAAAGGATAGTTCTCCTTATTCTTCTGAAGAAATTAGATTTTTGAGGTTTTTTTCCTATCAGGCCTCATTGGCTTTTGAGAATGCTTTGCTTTTAAAAGAAAAAAAGGAAAGCTTTATAAAAATGGTAAGAGCGGATAGACTGGCGACAATAGGTCAGTTGGCATCAGGAGCTGCCCATGAGATAAAGAACCCTCTAACAACCATAAAAAGCACTCTTCAATATATAAAAAAATATTATGGGGAGGAGAACTCTAAAAAAGAACTTATCGAAAAAATACTGGATGAAACAGACAGGATTGATTCAATTGTAAAGTCTCTTCTTTCTTTTTCAAAAATCGAAGAGCCCCATATGGAGGACATTTCATTAGTTCCTCTGATAGAGAGTTGTATCCAGCTTATAGACAAAAGTCAAAATAAAAATCTAAGAATCAAAAGAAATTACATGAATGAGCCAAAAATAAAAGGTGATTCTTCTCAGTTGAAGCAGGTTTTATTCAATGTATTTTTGAATGCCATGGAAGCAATGCCAGATGGAGGAGAAATAGAAGTTACTGTTGAAACTGTTAACAGAAAGGATAAATTAAGAGGGGAAGAGGTCTTGATAAGGATAAAAGATTCAGGAATTGGAATCACGGAGGAGAACCTGGAAAAGATATTTGACCCTTTTTTCACAACAAAAGAGGAGGGAACTGGATTGGGTCTTTCCATAAGTTATGGAATTATAAAAAAGCATGGTGGAGAGATTGATGTAAAAAGTGAGACTGGAGAAGGGACAGAGGTAATTTTAAAATTACCTGTTTAATTAATATAAACGAATTAAATAAGTTGAGATGGAGGGTATGGCTTTAGCCTTGTATTAAGCAACCCCCGAATCAACCCGTGAAACAAGTTCAGGGCAAGGTTCGGGGCAGGCTCTGAAGGGTTGCCCTACAAATTATTTAGTGCGTTTGTATTAGTTAAAAGGAGAAAAATTAAATAGCTAAGTGAAAAGAGACTAAAAATCAAAAGGTAAAAAAACTTAAAGGAAAAGGAAATGAGGGATAAGGAAAATAAAATACTTATTGTAGATGATGAGGAAGGGATAAGAAACATTCTTTCAAAAGTTCTTAGAGAAGAAGGATTCTCTATAGAAACAGCTATTGATGGGAAAGAAGGGATGGAAAAAGCAGTAAAATTTGCACCGGATATAATTCTTCTCGATTTAAAACTTCCTGATAGAAATGGAATAGAGATTCTCCAGGAGATTAAAAAAATAATACCTCATACAAATGTAATCATCCTCACAGCATATGGAACGATAAGGTCAGCTGTAGAGGCCACAAAGCTTGGAGCATTTGATTATCTTTCTAAACCAGTAGACAACGAGGAATTGATATTAATAATAAAAAGAGCTTTGGAATTGAGTGATCTTAAGGAAGAGGTGAAAAGTCTTAGAAGCGAGCTTCACAAAAGATATGGATTTGGAAATATCATCGGAATGAGCCCTAAAATGAATGATGTTTTTTCTCTGATGGAAAAGTTAATTAAAATAGATGCCACAGTTCTTATAATAGGAGAAACAGGAACAGGAAAAGAATTGGTGGCAAGGGCTATTCATTTTAATTCTCTTCGAAAAAATGCGCCTTTCATAGTCGTAAACTGCGGAGCTATTCCTGAAACTTTAATGGAGTCAGAGCTATTTGGGTATGAAAGAGGTTCATTTACAGATGCAAAGGAGAGAAGGATAGGAAAATTTGAATTAGCTGAAGGAGGAACTGTACTCTTAGATGAAATTGGAGAATTGCCTTTAAGCTCTCAGGTAAAAATTTTAAGAGCAATTGGAGAGAAAGAAATCACGAGAGTTGGAAGCTCCAAAGCTATTCCAGTTAACGTAAGGGTGATTGCAGCAACCAATAAAAATCTGGAAGAGGAAGTAAAAAAAGGAAGATTCAGAGAAGACCTTTTCTGGAGACTTTCGACTGTGACATTGAATTTACCTCCTTTAAGGGAAAGGAAGGAGGATATCCCATTACTGATAGAGCATTTTATCAAAAAATTTAATAAAGAGTTGAATATAGATATAAAGGGTTTATCTTCGGAGGCAAAGAAATGTCTTTTAGATTATTTATGGCCAGGGAACGTGAGAGAACTGGAAAACGCTGTATATGAAGCCATGGTCTTATCCTCGGATGATTTAATTGGAATAGAAGACCTTCCTTCAAGGATTGTGAGAGATTATGGGAATTTCATTGATTATGGAAAATCATTATCAGAGGCAGTTGAAAATATTAGAAAAAAGGTGGAAATTGAAATGATAAAAAGAGCATTGAAGGATTCCAGTGGAAACAAGACCAGGGCAGCAAAATCTCTGGGGATTAGCAGGAAAACCCTTTTTAACAAAATAAAAAATTATAAAATCTGAGTAAAAAAGGATAAGCTACTTTTTTAGATAAATCAGCTTAAAGCAACTAATAACATTCTATCTTATCTTATTCGATCAAAAAAGTAGCCTGTCCGCTTTTTTCTGCATTCATGACGGTTTTCAGGAACCTTCGGTTTCTTGGATACCCTTGCTGCTTAGTAAAAATTAACTTAATTCCTTCTGCCATAAAACACTGTGTACTTATAAAAATTATTAAATGTTGAATTTTGGAAGTTATAGTTATATAAATAATTGAAAAGTTTTTGAAGGAGGAGAGGATGAGAAGAAAAAATAAAGTATCGTTAGCTTTAATATTTTTATTTCTTCTGGCTTTTTCGATAAATTCATTTTCTGAGGTTCCCCCACCAGAGAAATTTTTAGGTTTTAAAGTAGGAGAGGATAAGAAGCTTGCGGATTATAATAAAATAAGGGGGTATTTTGACCTTCTTGATAAAAACTCAGAGTGGCTGAAAGTTGTCTCTCTTGGAAAAACAACTCTAAACAATGATTTTTTTATGGCAATAATTACTTCCCCTAAAAATTTTTCAAAACTTGATTACTATCGAGGAATTTCCAAGAAATTGGCTGACCCTCGAGGAGTTACCTTGGATGAGGCGAGAAAGCTTTCGAAAGAGGGAAAAATAGTAGTTCTTGTTACGATGAGTTTGCACAGCACAGAAATTGCTGCTTCCCAGATGTCAATGGAATTAGCATATAGTTTAATTACAGGAAAAATCCCATTCGATCGTGACAAGGTTCTTGATGATATTATATTTCTTTTGATGCCTTGCATCAATCCTGACGGTAACATTATGGTAGTTGACTGGTATAACAAATATCTTGGAACTGAATATGAAGGTGGTTCAATGCCATGGCTCTATCATCATTATGCAGGTCATGATAATAACCGTGACTGGTTTATGTTCAACCTGAAGGAGACAAGAATTGTTTCTAAAGTTTACTATCAGGATTGGTTTCCCCAAATAATCCTCGACCAGCATCAGATGGGTTCAACAGGAGCAAGACTTTTTGTTCCGCCTTACATGGACCCTCCAAACCCGAATGTTCATCCTTTAATATGGAGAGCACTTGCATTGATTGGTTCAAACATGGCCTTAGACCTCGAAGAGAATGGAAAAAAAGGAGTAATCGATGGAAGCATGTATACAGGATGGTGGGAAGGAGCTTCGATTTATACTCCATGGTGGCATAACATGATTGGAGTTCTCACCGAGGCTGCCTCTGTTAGAGTTGCTTCTCCCATACATATTGAGGAAAATGAGCTGAGCATCGAAAGAGGAGGAACTGATTATTCGATAAAAATGAAATTTCCAAGCCCCTGGCAAGGAGGATGGTGGAGATTAAGAGATATTGTTGAATACGAGATGATTGCTGTTTATAGCTTACTTGAAACATCCTCAAAATATAAAGAAGAATTTTTGATGAATTTCTGGAGAATGGGTAAAGATGCAATCGATAAAGGAAAGACTGAACCTCCGTTCGCCTATCTTATTCCTCCTGATCAGTGGGATAGTATAGCAGCTTCAAAATTTATTGAAATAATGATGTTAGGTGGCATTGAAGTTCACAAGGCAAAGAAAAGTTTCAAAGTAGAAAACACAGAGTACCCAGCAGGAACATATGTAATTTTAATGGACCAGCCTTACAGAAACTATATCAAAGATATGCTCGAACGCCAGAGACACCCTGAGTTAAGACTTTATCCAGGTGGTCCTCCGATAAGACCTTATGATGCTGCTGGATGGACATTGTCCCTTCAGATGGGAGTAAATGTTTTAGAAGTTAATCAGAAACTCACGATAGGAAACCTGGAGAAGTTAAAAGCAGCTGATTATCCAGAAGGATATTTTGAAGGAAAGTTTTCTAATTATATCCTTGATACAAGGATAAATGAAAATTTCAGAGGAGTTAATAGAATTCTTGCAAAAGGATATGAGGTTTTCAGGTCTGAAAAAGAGATTTCGAGAGGCAATTTGAGCTTTCCTCCAGGCTCATTTGTGGTGAAAGCTCAAGAAAAAGATTTAGATTTATTGAAGAAAATATCGGATGAGCTACATATAAATTTTTATGGATTGGAGAAAATTGAAGGACTGTCTTTAAGAAAGATAACGATGCCAAAGATTGCTCTTTACAAACCATGGGTGGTATCGATGGATGAGGGATGGACAAGGTTAATTCTTGAAAATTTTGAGTTCAATTTCAAAAACATAGAAAACAAAGACTTTAGAGAGGGCAAATTAGAGGAATTCGACACAATCATAATTCCTGACATGGATGCAAGTATTATCATCAATGGAAGGCCTGCAGGCGAGTTTGCAAGATTTTTCGCTCCTCTTCCGAAAGAATATAGCGGAGGAATTGAAAAAGAGGGACTTGAGAATTTGAAGAAATTCATAAAAAATGGTGGGAATTTAGTTCTTTTTGATTCAGCATCTTCTTTAGCCATAGAACATCTTGATGTTCCTGTTGTGAATGCTTTAAGAACTCTGAAAAGTGAGGAATTTTTTTGTCCTGGTTCACTTTTGAAAATCAAAATTGACAACAGGCATCCCATAGGATGGGGAATGCCTGAGGATGCTTCAGCATTCTTCATGCAAAGTGTTGCCTTCAGAACGACAATTCCAAGAATAAATTTTGACAGAAGAGTTGTTGGTTATTATCCAAACGAACCTCTCCTTCAGAGCGGATGGATTTTAGGGGAGGAGAATTTAAAAAGAAAAGCTGCTGTAGTTGATGTTCAGTATGAAAAAGGAAAGATTATCTTACTCGGGTTCAGAGTTCAACACCGTGCTCAGACAGTGGGAACATTTAAATTGTTCTTCAATTCTCTTCTTCTTGGGAAAGGGAAGTAATAAAACTTATTTTAAAAGAAGCAATACTATCTAAAAATAAAAAAATGAACTTTTAGAAATGAGATTTCGTTTATGTTTTTGGAAATGGAATTAGTGCTAAATGGATTGGCAGAAGATAGTAAAGAATTCCATAGATGGAGATAAGGATTCATGGGAATTTCTGGTAAGAAATTTTACAAAAAGGATTTTTAACATGGCATATCAATTTTCACTGAGTAAAGTTGAAGCCGAAGATCTCACCCAGGAGATATTCATCAAATTATGGAATTCTTTAAATAAATACGACTTTAAAGTGGGTTTTCCTTTATGGTTCATAAGGCTGGCGAGAAATCATTTGATTGACTGGTACAGGAAACATAAAAGAGAAAAGAGTGGAATTGAAAGGTTTAAAGAAGAAGTAAGTTTTTCTGAAAGAGATGAAAGTTCTGAATATGTAAGGGAATTTGTATGGGAAGGGATAAAGGCATTAACGCCAGAATCAAGGCTATCTATTATTTTCCGGGATATTCAGGGTTTAAGCTATCAGGAAATTGCAGAGATTCTCGACCTTCCTCTGGGAACGGTTAAGTCAAGAATAAACAGGGCACGCCTTGAGCTGGCAAAGATATTGATTGAAGAAAAAAAGAGGGTTAAAAATGGGAGAATGTGAAAGAATAAGAGATTTATTGAGTTTTTACGTTGAGAAGAGCATTGATCAGGCTTCAATTCATGAGATAGAAGTCCATCTTGAAAAATGTGGAGAGTGTGGAAATTATTATGAATCTTTAAGGGATGTTATCGTTTCTCTTTCGAATTTTCCTGAGATTGAACCTGAAGAGGAGCTGATTGAAAGAATTCTTACATCCACATCCCTAAAAGGAGTTAAGAAAGCGCCCAGATATTTCGGATTCCCATACCGTATAGAACTGGCGTTTTCTTTACTTCTGATTTTTCTTGTTGTTTATGTCCCATCTCCAAGAAAACAGTTGTTTTTTGAAAATGTGAATAAGAGCACTCATATAATGTTAGGTCAGATCGAGAAATTGTATTCAAAAACTTCCATATTGCTCGATAATCTGAATACTTTAAAAGATTTTATCACTTTATCATACAAAGAGAGAGCTGATATAATCCCAGGAATTCTTGAGAAGAAAGAAAAACCGGAAAGAGAAAGTTCTTCATCCGTTTCAACTAAAATAGCTGTTGCCAATATCAACAACAGAAAAGATAAATTTGATAATTTTTATATAAATATTTAAGTATATAAGGAGGAGAAATGAGCTGCTTTTATCATCCAGAAAGGGAAGGGAAATTTGTATGCGTCCATTGTGGAAAATCTCTCTGTGATGAATGCATGATAGAAGTTGATGGAAAAGTTTATTGTAAGGAATGTGTAAAGGATGAAGTAAAAAAAGTTACCACTTATGAGAAGAAAAAATCCCCGGGACTTGCTGCAGTGCTTGCAATAGTTCCAGGGCTCGGTGCCATTTACAATGGTCAGGTTCTTAAGGCAGTTACTTTTATTTTAATATTTGGGATTCTGATTGGCATTCAGGGTCGAGCTCGTGGAGTGGAAGAAGTAATTTTTGGTCTTCTTATAGCAGGATTTTACTTTTTTATGATTGTTGATGCTTATAACACTGCAAAATCGATAAATTTAGGAGAAGAGTATAGACCTACCTTAAAATTGGGAAAAGAAGAAGGTTCGATTTTCTGGGGTATGGTATTGATTGTACTGGGAGTGATATTTCAGCTTGCTAACTGGAGAGTTTTTTCTTATGACGATGTGTTAAGATTGTGGCCGCTTATTTTGATTTTTATATCATTCAGGATGCTTTATGTATGGCACAGAGAAGCAAGAAAGAGGGAGGAAAAATAAAATGAAACAAAAAAGAACAGAGTCATTAATTTTCGGTTTGATTCTTCTCGTAATTGGGGTATTGTTTTTAATTCATAATTTAGGATACAGATTTGATGTATGGGATATAATTGCTGATTACTGGCCCCTTATATTGATTGTGATTGGAATTAAATATCTCTATGAAGGATTGAAGAAAAAAATCTTATGAAAACAAGGGACATAATAATTGTTATTTTGGTAATCCTGTTCGGAATAGGTCTCCATTTTGTAAAAAATTATGATTTTAAAGGAATAGAAATAGATGACTTTTTTAAAACCAGAGGGATTCCTTTCGAATTTAAAGAAGAAAAAGAACTTGTTCTGGAGCCTCCTTCTTATATCAAAATCTTAAATAAATACGGCTATGTTAAATTCATCGGAAAAGATACGAATAAACTAAGAGCTCAGATAACAAAAAAAATATGGGCGAAGAATCGAAGAGAAGCAGACTTGATAAACAAAAAAGTCTCTCTTGTTATTGATAAATTTAATAACAGAATAGATATATCAGTTAATAGAGATGAAATTTCAAAGAGAAAGAGAAAAATTGAAATTTATATGGATTTAGAAGGACCAAAATCCTCTGATTTGTTTATTGGAGCTTCATACTGTGAAATCTCAGCAGAGAAAATTGATGGTAATGTTGAAGTAGAAAATAAATATGGGAAAATAGAAGCAAGAAATATAGGGAAAAATCTTTCGATTAAAAACTCTTATGGGAACATTGAAACTTATGATATAGTTGGAGATTTAGACATTGAGACAAAATATTCTAAAATATCTTCAGACAAAATTTCAGGGAATGTGAAAATATACAATAAGTATGGGGAGATCGATGTAAAAAATGTCTTAAAAAGTGTTCTGATTAAATCCGATTATTCAGGTATTGAAGCGGAAAATATTATAGAAAATTTATCCATTGGGAATTCTTATAAAGATATTAGATTGAAGAATGCAGGAAAGGTGGAAATTAGGACAAAACATTCCTCTGTCATTGCTAAAGATGTGAGAAAGGGATTTGTCATTGAAGGTGATTATTGTAGTTTGGATGCCGAAAATATGAAGGGAGATTTCATACTATTCGGAAAACACACTAAACTCTATGGGAATGAAATAGAGGCAGGCTTCATCGATATTAGTACTAACTATGAAGATGTTTATCTTGCTAACTTTTCTGGAAAAGTAAAAATTAATTTGAGAAACGGCTCGATATTTCTCAAGCCAGTTACAATAAATGATGAAATTGAAGTGGATAGCGAGTATTCAAACATAGAATTGTCACTTCCTAAAAAATCCATGGTTTATCTTATTTCCAGAGCAAGGGGTGGTGATATAATATCCGATTTTCAGTTCCCTAAATTCACTTCAAGAATTGAGGGGACTGAAAAAGTTTTTATCGCTGGTGATGAAAAGGATATTAGGATATCCCTCAAAACATCTTATGGGAATATAAAGATTTATTAATACAATAAAAATCAGGAGAGTTTGTTTATATAAGAAGAGAGCTTACATATGATTTTAAAATTTAAATAAGATATTAAATTTGTTACATCCCTTTTATATTTAGTAACATATCTTGCAAAGTTAATTTCTTCCGCCCACCTCAATTGATTTTCAAAATCAGATATTTCTTCTTCCAGTTCAATTAAAAAGTGTTTTATCGATCGATATTGAGTTATTATCTCAATGAGGTCATTAGAGGATAATTCATGAAGGTTTATGTAAGGAGGAATCGTTGGTAAAGTCTTCTTTGTGTGAGAGTAAAGTTCTCCAACCAATTCCTTGATTTCCCTCATATAAGTGGATTTATATTCCTTCTGATTCTTGAGCTTCTCATTTCCTCTTTTGACTAATATTTCATACTGGTCTTTTATAGAGTGAACAAATTCATCAATTCCATAATATTTTCTTTTAAAATGGAATAGATCAATAAAATCTCTTCCGATATAAATTTTATCTTCATAATGGGAGATTATTTCTTTAGGTGAGTGTGTGTAATATTTTACTTCATATTTTTTTCCATTTGAATTTCTTTCTCTCAATCGAGCAATCATTAGATAATCATTCTGTTCAATAAAATAACTATTGTTTTCTAATATAACAGTATAGTGAATTAGATTTTTTAATAGATACAGTTTGAGCCAGCTTAAAAGAGTTTCTTTTGTACTGACAAATTCACTTATTTTTTCATTTGATGAAGGACTGAGGATTGTATACCTCGGAGAAAATAGGAAAAGAGTATCGCCATATCCTATCTCCAGGTAAATATTTTTTAATACCTCTCTCTGAAGATCATCCAAGGGGAATTTTTCTACAGGAATCAGATTATCTACTTTCAGTTTTTGTAATTCTAATATCTCATTCATTAGAAAAAATGTTAACACAGAAAAAAATAAAAAATCAAATCAAGTCAACACAAAGTTTTCGTTCTTACAATTATTGAGGAAGCAAGTAAAGTTTTGTGATTGTTAAAAAAAACAGGAGCAACCATGCCCGCTCCGCATTCGTGACGGTTTTCTCCGCCACCCTTGCTGCCCAGAAAAGTTAAATTAAATTCTCTTAACACAAACTTTACTTGCTTCCATTATTGATAAATAATTGATTTATCTGATAAAATAAATTATATGAAAAAAATCTTCCTGCTGTTAATCCTTATGAATTCTTTTATTTTCAGCCAGAATATTGAGTCTCTTTTAGACTGTTTTGTAAGAAAAGTTTCTAATAGTCTAAATTTTGACGAGCAGAGAAGAATATCGATAAAAGAGTTTGTAAATTTATCCGAAAGGGATTCGTATTTTCTTCAGAATGTTTATCAATTGATGAGGAAAAAGTTTGAGGATATTTTAGACGGTAAGGTTATATTTGGTGATTATATTTTATCCTTTGACGATAGTGGGGGATATGTCGATCAGCCATATGAGGAGAAAATTGACTATTACGTATTTTTGTATTACTGGGAAGACGCTAAAAGAATAGGAATAAGTGCAAAATTATACGATGGAAAGATAGAACAATTAATCAATTTTGTTTTCTGTTCAGGAAAAAAAGATGAAAGAGAAATTGATATATTTAGAAAGCCTCTTTCAGTATCGAAAATTCATCCCTTTATTCAACTTTTTAAAAGCTCTCCTTTTTTCTTTAAAATTCTTGATGCATGTATTATTGATGAAAATAAATTGGGAATCTTAACATCTGATAAATTTTTTATATATTCGATAAAAGAGAAAAATTTGATAGAGGAAAAAAAGATAAGTTTAGACTGGAGGTTGCCTTTATATCCGTCTCAAGATGAAGTGGGAAAAATCCTGAAATATAATACCGATGATAAAGAATATATTATATTATCATCCTCATTCTCCGATAATTCAATTTTATATCAAGTTCAGGGTGAGGAGTTAGTATTGAGTAGATACGCAAATTTTGTTCCTTTGATCAAATTGAGGATAGGAGATAATAAATATGTATTATTTTCTGATTTTCAAAACGGAAAAAATTATTTTACAGGACAAATCAGTTTAATAAAGGAGGAGGATATATTTTTAAATGAAGGAGATTCACCTGTGGCAGAGACTTTAAAATATAATCTCGTTCCTTTCTATTCGATCCAGGCTATGAACGATGAAAATGGTGAATTTATTGGGATATATCTTGTTGATGAGCAGGGGAAGCTGAGGTATTTTAATAAAAAGTTTAAAGAAATTGGATTTCCAGAAAGTAAAGTTGGTGATCAGTTGTGTGTTATAGAAAATATCTTAATTTTAACTGAACATTCCTCTGAAATTAACAAAGATCAGCTTAATTTTAAAGTTGCAAATGGATTACAAAAGATTGGTGAAGCTAAGATAGACGGAAATATTTTGTCGCTCTCAGAAGGAAAAATTGAGGATGAGAACTGTTTTGTCACCGTAGAAAAGTTCAGGACAGAATTGGGAACGGATGAATATGTTATTTCATTGTATAAAAGAAGAAAATGAATAAGAAGATAATCCTTATAATTTTATCTACATTTTTCATATTCTTTACACGTCCTCGATATGGAGGAATTTTAAATTTATACTTGAATGAACCCATATCTATTGTTCCATATGAAACTGGCATAGAAGATTTTAATTTTCTTCCTCTTTTATGGGAAAATTTTTTAATTCTTAAAAAAAATATGAGCTTAAATTCTTCAATCTTTAAGAATTGGAGCTCTCAGAACGATTTTAAAAGATGGGAATTTAGAATAAAAGAAAGCTTATTCTTTTCAGATTTAACTCCGATTGAAAGCTCGGTTTTAAAGAAATCTTTGGAAACATACATAAAAAGTGGAACACCAGGGGCAGAAAAATTGGCTGCTAAAATTTCTGGAGGTAATGAATTTCTGCAAAATAAATCGTTGAAAATTAAAGGAATAATCGACGAAGAGCCTTTAAAACTCGTGATAGATTTAATAAACTCTGAACCAGATTTTCCACTCATGTTATCAACTCCTTATTTATTTGTTTTCTCAGAAAGAAAAAACTCTTATTCAGGCCCCTTTGTATTGGATTCCTGGGTAAAAGGAGAAAGAATAGAACTTTTGCCCAACCAGAATTATTTCAAAGGGATGCCATACATTGAGAAATTGCAAATTTTCTTCTCAGGGAAAGAAAATCCTGAAATAACTTTTGATTTTTATAAAGTAGAAAACAACCTGAATGAGTCTCACGAATTGATAGAGGGAAAGAACAGGATGGTGTATTTATTATTCAACCCCTCTCAGATGAACGAGAATTCTCGAAAAGCTTTCGTTTCTCTGATACTTACTAAATGGAGAAATAAAAATAACAGGATAAAACTCGCATCTTGTTTTTTTCCTGAAAAAGAAGTAGGATTTGTGTTAGATTTTCCAGGAATAAAAGATTTTAGAGCCTATCTTCCTTATTTAGATATAAATTTGGGAATAGAAAAAGAGCTTGAATTCATGCAAAAGGACCTGGAAAATGTATTTAAAGAAGAGCTTAAAATCAATCTCTTTTATTTCTCGAGTAAAGAAAAGAAGAAAATCATAGAGGATGGTTCGTTTCAAATTCTTTTAGTGGAAGAAATGTTTTTTCCATATCAGGAGGATGGGGAAAGATTAATATATTTACTTGATGATGTTTTATATTCTACCTTGGATGCAGATTATATAGAGGTTTTTAACGTGTTAAAAGATCGGGAAAAGATTTCGGACATCAATGTAAAAAAAGAATTATTCTTTTTCTCTCAGAAGAAATTAATTGAGAAAGCGATTATTATTCCCCTTTTCTATTTCAAAGAAAATTTTTCATTCAATAAGAAATTTGAAGGTCTTGAAGTCGATGTCTATGGTAGACCTCTTTTCTCCAGCGTTAGAAAAAGATTCCCATCCTGATACTTCTGTTCAAAATTGCATTTATATTATGGTATGATTGTGTCAGTAAACTGTTTTGATGAAAGATATAATGTATAATTCCCAGCTGAGTCAAGGGTTTCAAGCTGTAGCCAGAGGAATAAAGAACTTAATTCAAAAGAAACCTTTTTCTGTTTCATTTGAAATAACACATTCCTGTAATGCTAATTGCCATCATTGTGACAAGGGAGGGAAGATAGCAAACGAGAAATTAGCGAACGCATCAGAATACACTTCTATATGCAAAGAACTAAATCCGATAGTGGCTCAGCTTTCAGGAGGAGAACCTTTACTTCGAAATGACATCTTAGAGATTGCTGAGAAAATGAGAGCTTTGGGTAGTCTTCCTATCATTGTTTTGGTGACCAATGCTTCTCTCCTGACTTTAGAGAAATATAAATTACTTAAGGAAGCCGGCGTAGATCAATTCTGTATTTCCATTGACTTCCCTGACCAAAAACATGATCAAAACAGGAATATTCCAGGATTATTTCAACATCTAAAGGAATTGATCCCTTCATTGGCTGCTCAGAGGAATAATGACATAACGATAATGACGGTTATCAGAAAAGAATCTTTACAATACCTTACTCAAATGGCAACTTTAGCTAAGAAGTGGGATGTTAAATTCAATCTTACCTGTTATACTCCTCTTCGAACAGGTAAGTTTGTACATTTTATTACGGGAAATGATTTACTAAGGCTTAAAAAGGTAATCGAGAAACTTAACGAATTCCGGAAGAAAACACGGGTTTTTATTCCTACTAAACGGGTCTTATCAAGGTATTACCAATATTTCCAGAATAGAGGAATGCCCGGGTGCCAGGCAGGGATAAGACATTTGGTGGTGAATCCTGATGGAAAACTTGTTCCATGCGCTATGTTTTATAAGAGTGGTTACAGAACCCAGGAGGAATTAATTAACAAGTTCTCCTTAAATAATAAGTGTGACCAATGCTACATCAGTATGAGAGCAAATTCGGAAAAGCCAATTTGGGAAATGCTCTTTGACAATCTTCCATTATATTTGAGATCTATCTTAAGCCATTAGTAAATGGAAATTTCTATTTCTAAAAAATCTATTTATAGAGGGTTAAGAAGATTCATTTTTTTGACCCTCATCTTTCTTAAAAATTTAAATTCTAAAGCAAGATTATGGGATTGCTGGGGAGCTAATCTCGCGAATATGTTTTTAGCCTCAGTTACTCCTTTCTAAACACAAACAGATTGAAATTTTAAAATATAACTGCTTAAATAGAAACAATCAAAAAAGGAAAAAAAAATGTCACTTTCATCAAAATCTCCTGTGGAAAAACTCCTCTCCTTAAAGAAATCCAATGATTTCTTAGATATATTACTTTCTGATTACCTTAAAAAATTTATTAAAATTGCTGATGTATCCTTTGGCTCATTCTTTATCTTCAAAAAAGAAAAAAATGATTTCTCCCTGATTGCAATGAAAAAGACAAGAGAATATGAGAAAAAAGAGAACGCCTCAGAAGAGTAGAAGAAGGAAAAAAAGAATAATTCCTCATGTTCTTAAAGAAATGAAACCATACATAACAAATAACTGTGAAAAAGATTCTCTCCATATATCATTTAGAAAAGAGAAAATACTCTCAGAGATGGTCATCCCCTTTGAGATAGATAGAGAAAGAATAGGAATTTTAGTTTTACCCTCTATGAGGAAAAATCATTTCAAAGAATCCCATCTAAAAAGAATTGAACCTATCATAAACAGATTTCTCTTTGATTATCTTTTCCTCTTAGAGTTTTTTAGATTCTTAAAAGAAAAAAAGGGATTTAAAAAAGATTTATAGTATATCAGACCAGATTGCTGCTACAGATATTACTATGCGATTATATTTATAGTTTAAAAATTCATGGAGTTTTATTATAATGAGAAAAAAGATGAAGCTAATTTTTGTTATATTTTTTTTAACAGTAACCTTTCAAATCTCTGCGCAGGATAAAGAAGGAGATTTAATAAATAAAGATTTTCTACTGGATTTGGTTGCAGGATTATTAAAATTAGATAGAATTGATGAAGCCGTAGATGTTTTGAATAAGCTAAGCGCTTCATTTCCTGAAAATTATGATATTCGCCTTTACAGAGGGATCGCCCTTTGCATGAAAAAGGATTATGAATCTGCATTTTATGAGTTTCAAAAGATTGACAACTCTCTTGATCTTCAGAAGAGAACAAGAGGTCATATAAGACCTCTTAGAGCGGATGATATGGCATTGGCTGCAGTTTCATTACAAAAGGAGAGGTTTACATTTTCTCCAAAAAATACAGGTTTATTATACTTTGGAAGGGGTGTTACCTTAATAATCCTGAAGGAAGATTATAAAACAGCTGCGGGAAAGCTCACCTCTGCCATAAAGAAAGGATATGATGAGGCAAATGTTAGATATCTTTTGATCCACTTGTATTTGAAATTGAAAGATTATAAAAAGGCTGATGAAGAGTTGAAGAGGCTATCGGAAAGAAAAGGAATGGATGAGGTAGATTATTTCATAAAAGGATACTTGCACTACCAGAGAGGTTTGGAAAAAGACGCTATCTCCTTCTTTAAAAAGGCTATAGAAATTAATTCAAATTTGATGGAAGCTAAAAAGAATTTAGCCTGTATCTATTACAATAAAGGTGAATGGGAAAAAGCGGCTGAAATATGGAAATCAGTTTTAGAGATGGCTCCTGAGGATATTGAATCAAAGTTAAATATTGCAAGAGCTTATTTTTATCTTGGAAGATTAGATGAAGCAAAAAAACAATTCGAAACGCTCAATATATCCATCCCCATTGAAAAATACAGTCCTAAGAAAATTCCCTTAATCTTTATCCCATTGGAGAATTGGATCAAATTTAATGTCAGATACCAAATAGATTATGAAGCCCTATTAAAATATGGAGTTGATATAGAAAAATTGAGGAAAATGGGGGTTAAGCCTTCCATGGTTTCTGCTACTTTAAACGAAAGAGCCCTTTTAATTTTAAGAACAGAAGGAAAAATCGAAGAAGCAATCAAGATTTTAGAGCTTGCTACTCAGATAGATAGAACATCCTTTTTTATAAATTACAATCTGGGACAACTTTATTTTAACTCAGGAAAATTAGAAAAGGCAAAAGAATATGCCTTAAAAGCTATCCAAAACAAAAAGAATTTTCTTGAGGCGCATGATTTACTGGGAAATGTATATTTTAAGGAGGGAAAATACAATGATGCATTGGAGGAATTTAAAAGAGTAGTAGAAATCTCCGAATCTGATGCTCAAGGTCATTATAATCTTGGATGTGCTTATTGGGCATTGAATGAATTGGAAAAAGCTGAAGAGGAATGGAGAAAGGCAATTATCTTTGATAAACAAAGACTCAGCAAAGAAAAGGAAGAAAAATTCATTGAGGATGGACTGAGTATTTCAATGATAGTTCGGAAAGTGCCTGTTTCTTACCGTGCCCACATCTCCCTTGCCTCCCTCTATGAAAGGAAAGACTTAATTGAAGATACCATAAAAGAATATGAAAAAGCAGTTGAAACTGAACCAAACAATCCAGAAGCCTATTTTGAGCTCGGAAGAGTGCATATTCCGATGAATCTGGCCACTGATTCTGATTGAAACCGGCCACCTGTCGGAGCGAAGTGACGCTGAATTTTCATTATACCTCAGAGTGGCTGGATTGAGTCAAGGATGACTTTCTTTTCCT
>JBFLYD010000060.1 GCA_040756905.1 Acidobacteriota bacterium | reverse complement strand
GGAAAAGAAAGTCATCCTTGACTCAATCCAGCCACTCTGAGGTATAATGAAAATTCAGCGTCACTTCGCTCCGACAGGTGGCCGGTTTCAATCAGAATCAGTGGCCAGATTCATCGGAATATGCAGACATAGGGTTATGTAAGGAAACCGTTCAAATATGGAATATGCTTAATATGAATTATAAACAAATTAAATGCAATTGTATTTGGTGAGAAATTCAAATGAATAATAAAGAGATAACCACAAAAAATTACCATAATCTTCTTGATAGAATTGCCTCATTTTAAATGAGGCAACAACTAAAGTAGTTAGAGAGATAAATAAGGCTCAAGTATTAACTTACTGGGAAATTGGAAGAGAAATAGTGGAGTTTGAACAAAAAGGGAAAATACGAGCAGAGTATGGAAAAGGAATTCTTATAAGACTATCCGAAGATTTAACACAAAAATTTGGCCGTGGCTTTTCTCAGGATAATATAGAACTGATACGTAAGTTTTATTTGGTTTATCCAGAGAGATTTAGAATTTCCGAGACGCCATCTCGGAAATCTGAAAAACCCAAGACAATGTCTCGGGAATTAGCAATTCGTCCGACACTGTCTGACGAATCTCAAAAACAACAGACACTGTCTGTCGAATTTGAACCGATGTTATCGTGGTTGTATTACTGCGAATTATTGAAAGTAGAAGAACCACTTGCCCGCTCTTTTTGAAAATTTATTTTAAAAGTAGAATAAAGCAATGATTTCGCAGAGGCTGTGATTACAAGAAGAACGCTCCTGACGACATATGCAATCTCCAAAAAAGTTCGAATGTTGAGGTTCTAAATTTTAGTAACATAATTTGATTTTTCTGGAACCTAAAACTTTTTTAGTTTCATTTGTGAAACTAAAAAAATTATTAGTAACACAATTTGACTTTTATATAACCTATCTAAATTATCCAGGAAATTTTTATATCATCTTCTAATGCTTTAAATTCCCTATCACCTGTTATAAGTTCTCCTTTATGTAGCTTTGTCAAAGCAGCGGCAAAACAATCGGCGTAGGAAATTTTCTTTGCTGCTTTAAATCGAGCCGCTTCTTTGGCAAGCATAATTTTAGTTTGAAGATAATTAGATATTGTATTATATAAATTCTGTGAAGATACTGGAAATAAAGAATCTGGGGTTCAGGTATCGCAAATCTAATTTGGAGGCTCTTTCAGAAATAAATTTAGAAATTTCTGGGGGAGAGTTTGTTGCGATAATGGGGATGTCTGGTGCTGGAAAATCAACGCTGCTCATGACTTTTAATGGAATAATTCCTCATTTCATAAAAGGAGATTTCAGAGGTGAGGTTGTATCCTTTGGAAAAAATACATTGACCCATAAATCAAGAGATTATTTTAAAGAGATTGGATTAGTATTTCAGGATTTTGAATCTCAGATATTTTCTTCAGCTGTAGAACTGGAGGTTGCTTTTGGATTGGAAAATATAAATTTAGAAAAACTGGAGATGGTCAGAAGAGTTGATGAAACTTTAGATTTTATAGGATTGACTCATTTAAAGAACAGGAACCCTTTTTTTCTCTCTGGCGGAGAAAAACAGAGACTTGCAATCGCAGCAGTTTTGGCAATGAAACCAAAACTTTTAGCTTTTGATGAGCCAACTACAGATTTAGACCCCGAAGCCCGGGGGCGGATTTATTCGTTGTATAAAGAACTGAAAAGCCTAAAAAGAAGCTTTATTACCGTAGAACATGATGCTGATAAAGTTAAAAATGCAGACAGGTTGGTAGTGCTTAAGGGGGGAAGAATTTTAAAAGATGGGCCTCCTGAATCTATCCTGAAAGAAATTAAATTTTTAAAAGAAAATGGCATTCAACCACTTGAGATAACTGAATTATTCTCCGAGCTTGGATACAAAGAATTGCCTCTAAATTTATCAGATGCTGTATCAATTGTTAAAAGAGATAGATGGAAATTCGACCAGGAAAGCATAAGGGAAATTGTAAGTAAAGGTAGGAAATCAGGTGGGAAAACGATTTTTAAACTCGATGGAGTAAATTTTTCCTATGGAGAAAAAAAAGTTTTAGAAAACATAAATCTTGAAGTTAAGGAAGGCGAATTTTTATCGATAGTTGGACCAAATGGAAGTGGTAAGACTACCCTTGCAAAAATATTAGCCGGAATCTTCAAACCTCAGAAGGGAAACTTGTATATAAATGGAATTGACGTAAAAAAAATGGAGCCTGTTTCCATGAGCAGGCTTATCGGGTTTGGATTCCAGAATCCTGACCATCAGATTTTTAAGGAAAAAGTTGAGGATGAAATTGATTTTACCCTATCCCTTCTTAGAAAGGATATTCTAAATAAATCTGAGATGATAGATGAAGCATTAAATGCAGTGAATTTACTCGAAAAGAGGAAAGAAGACCCTTTCTCTTTAACAAAGGGAGAAAGGCAGAGGTTAGCAGTTGCATCTATTCTGGCTGCAAAAAAAGAAATAATTATCCTCGATGAACCGATAACAGGCCTTGACTGGAATGAAACAAGAGAAATGATGAAATTGATTAAAAAATTAAACGAGGAAGGCAAAACGATTTTAATAATTACTCATTCTGTTGATATAGCAATCAGATATTCATCAAGAATACTAATTCTAAAAGATGGGAAAATTATTGCTGATGGAATTCCAAGAGAACTTATTAAAGATAAGAATTTATGGGAGGATTCTCACATTCCTCTTTCTGATTTTTTTCATTTGAATGAATATCTGGGGTTTAATTTTTTAGATGTTGAAGAAATTAAACATAGTCTCATCCAATGATACTTACTGAAAGGAAAGAATACTGGCTTGATAAAATTGACCCTCGAGTCAAAATTGTCTCTCTTCTTGCCTCGTTTATCATTGCTCTTATTCCATCGAAGCTGCTCCCTGTCGCTTTAGTATTAGCTTTTTTTATTCTACTTTCAATTCTTTCGAACACATTTTTATTCATAAGAAAATTAAAATTTATTCTTGTGTTGATTTTTTTACTTTCTGTTGTTCTATGGGTATTAGCTAAAGGAAAAAGTTATTTTCTTTATGGAATAATTATAGGAATTAAAATGGATGCCATGGTTATTGCAGGTGTAGCTTTTTTATTTTCTACAAAGAGTGAGATGCTCACCTTGGGACTTAAAAAAATGGGGCTTCCATATCCATTGAGCTTTGCATTTTCTTTGTCATTAAGATTTGTTCCAACTTTTATGGGGATAGTTGATACAATAGTTCAGGCACAGAAATCAAGAGGTTACATCATTTCCACAAAAAATCCTGCAAAAAAAATAAAAAGTTATGTTCCATTTCTTGCTCCAGTTTTTTTAAATTTTTTAAGGTGGACAGAATATTTATCCATATCCCTTGAATCAAAAGGGTTTGGATACTCAAAGAAAAGAAAAGAATACATTGAGCTAAAATTAAATGTATATGATGTATTATTTTTAATGTGTTTTTTATTATCATTGGGTTTTCTTTTATGGATGAGATTTAAAAATTCAATATAGTGTCATGTCACTTAAATACCTTTTGTTATATTATTGTGACATGACACTTTCCCTATGGGAGAAAGCCTCTCCCTGGACGCTCCGCTGAGCACCCCCCAGACATGGGGAAGATACCTTCCCCATACCCCTTCAGTGTGCTTTCCTTAGAGATTTTTTGCATTTAAATATATATAAGGGACAGCACACTAAAAAGTGAAGATCTTAACTTTAGAGTCTTTTTTTAGACGGAAGAAATTGGCTTTTTTTTCATAATTTTCTATTCCTAAAACAGCGCCACGCCATGTAGTTTCTATTTCTCTGTTACTTTCAGATTGGTCTCTTTCGAGCCTTTCAAATATTTTTTTCCCTTTCTCAGAGCAAACCACAACCTTGCCTTTTCCTTTTTCTTTTAGAAAAGGAGTCAAAGCCCTTAAGTAATTTATATCAGAAGAGAATTTCCCTTTCTTAAGAACAAGATAACTAAACTTAAGATAACCTATGTCTCTCCAGAGGTATTTATTGATTTCCTTCATAAAATCCGGAGGCTCCCAGGGAATTGTGCTTATACACCAATCATCTTTGTCTGGAAAAATAGAGCATGTATTTTTATGAAAGCAAGGTAATATAGGATATGCAGGATTTGATTTGATGATTTCATCACGAAAGTTAATGAGATTTCTTGAATTACTGTGAGTTGCCGGTTCAACAATTATGAGAATTCCATTTTCATCCAATAGTTTTTTAATCGCCTCTTTTATAATGTTAAAGGCTTTTCTTTTGCCCCTTTGATTTAAAACTTCGCCAAGCACAAGTGATAAAACTATCAGTGTAAATTTTTCTTTTTTCTCTGAGACTAATTCCTCAAGAGATTTATTTTTTAAAGAGATTTTTTGTGAGTTATTTTTTAAATTGAGACATTCTTCTAATAAAATATTTTGGAATTCAAAAGCATTTTTGTTTTTCTCGATGGAGAAAATTTCAGACCCAATGTTTCTTTTCTTGAAAAAGTCATAGAGAGAAATGGTAGATGGGCCAATTCCAGAACCAATGTCACAAATGATTTGAGTGGGGTTGGCGAATTGTTCTGGAAAGAAGAAGTCAATTTCCTCAAGAATGTATTTTAATTTAAGGTATGACTGGGGGAAGAAGAAGGCAAAATATCCTAAAAGTTTTCTCTCGTCGTTAAAATAAGATTCCCTTATTTCAATCAGGTCTTCAGTGAGACTATATACATATTTGGATAATTTTATCGTATCAATTTTTTTTATTTTGTGGAGAATAATTTCCTCCAAATAATCAGGAAGATAGAGCTTCATTTTGCTATAAAATAATATTACCACAAATAGTGTCGTGTCACTTAAATATTTTAAAAATATTAAGAAAAATTTGACAATTTCAATTTTTTTCTATATTTTTCTAAAAAAATGATAGGAGGAAAGATGAAAAAAGGAACTAAATTGGTTACAGTTGTAATTTCAGTGGTTTTTGTCTCATATTTATTTGTAAGTTGTGCAACGCTTTTCAAAGGAACATCAGAAGAAATTAACTTCAATTCTGATCCGACCGGTGCTCAAGTTTTTATAAATGGAAATTTTACCGGGACAACACCTTTATCTATTAAATTAGAATCGAAGAAAACGTACACAATTGAATTTCAAAAGAAGGGTTATGCTCCACAAACAGTTACCATTACAAATCGTGTGGGAACTGTATGGATAATCCTTGATGTCTTAGGTGGGCTTATTCCTGTAATAATTGATGCAGCAACAGGAGCATGGTATGTTCTTGACCAGAAAAATGTAAATGCCATACTTCAAAAAATTGAAAAAAATCAACAATGAATCTATTCTGTAAAATTTTTGTTTGATATTTTAGAAAAGAGAACTAAAAAAGAATTTCTTTTCATAATTATTTATTTTCCGATAAAATATAGTTTACTTTTATTCTAAAATTTGGGGGAATTTCATTTAAAAGAGAGAAATGGAGCACAAAGAAATAAAAAGGGCTTGGGTTATATCAGCTGACATGGGGTTGGGTCATCAAAGGGCTGCTTTCTCTCTTAAAGATATAGCAGAAAAAGGAATAATAACAGCTGGAGATGCTAACATTATTTCTAAAAAAGAATATAAATTCTGGAAAAAGGTTAGAAGAACCTATGAATTTCTCTCTCGTTCAAGACAGGTTCCGATCGTTGGTAAGTATCTTTTCAATATCCTGGATTATTTTCAGAATATAAAACCCATTTATCCAAGAAGGGATCTATCGCGGCCAACAATCCAGACTTATTATTTATCGAAGTTAATAAAAAAAGGCCTTGGTTTAGAAATAATAAAATATGTGGAGAAGGAGCCAAAACCTCTTGTGACCACCTTTTACGTGCCTGCTTTGGTCGCAGATTATTACGGTTATATAGGAAAGATATTCTGTGTTATTTGCGATGCTGATATAAACAGAGTGTGGGTTGCCTCTGAACCATCCAGAAGCAGGATTAATTATTTCGCTCCCTGTGAGAATATTGTGAAACGGTTGAAGAGATATGGGGTAAATAAGGATAGAATATTTATGACAGGCTTTCCTCTTCCTAAAGAGAACATTGGAAGTAGAGAGCAAATGGAGTTTCTTAAAGTAGATTTCCTTGATAGACTACATCATCTCGACCCTAAGGGTAGGTTTTTTAAACAACATCATTCCTCACTCTCCCTCCTTCTGGGACCAAACATTGACCTTTACAGAAAAAGGCCCCTTTCTATCACTTTTGCCATAGGTGGGGCAGGAGCCCAGGCAGATATTGCTCTTAAATTAATAAAAAGTTTTAGGGAATTACTCATAGAAAAAAGAATTACAATAAACATCAGTGTTGGCGTTAGAAAAAATCTCCAGTTCTATTTAGAGGATTTTGCCAAGGAGCTTCGCATCGAGGAATGTTTGGATAGAAGTCTAAGGATCATCTATCATCCTGATAAATATAGTTATTTTAAAGGGTTTAATGAGGTTCTCCGTACCACTGATATCCTGTGGACAAAACCATCAGAGCTTTCTTTTTATTGTGGTCTTGGTATTCCTATAATTATTGCGCCTCCAATTGGTTCCCATGAAGATTATAACATGAAATGGCTGATGGAAATTCATGCTGGTGTTCCCCAGGAAGACCCTGTTTACGCAAGAGAGTGGATTATAGATTGGTTGAGCAGTGGTAGGTTGGCGGAGGCTGCATTGGATGGATATCTTAAAGCCCCAAAGCTGGGAACTTTTTTAATCGAGGATATGATTGCTGGGAAAAAGATGGATGAGATAGTAGATGCTCATTTTTATGACACAGCAGTTCATTTCTTCCCCTTCAATTCGAAAAAAGGATAAGGAAAGATAAAGGAGAGTAAATTTCTAAAAATGAGTTTAAAAGAAAATATAGAATTTATTGGGGAAAGAATAAAAATATCAGCAAAAAAATCAGGAAGGAATCCAGAGGAAATAAAAATTCTTGGTGCTACAAAAAGTGTTCCAACTGAAAAAATTATTGAAGCTTACGAAGCTGGAATTAAACTTTTTGGAGAAAACAGGGTTCAGGAAGCTAATCAGAAAATAAGCGAGATAAACATTCCTTCGATTGAATGGCATATGATTGGAAATCTTCAGAAAAATAAAGTTAAAAAAGCCCTTGAATTGTTCAGTGTGATTGAATCTTTAAGCAGCATTGAGCTGGCCGAGAAAATTAACAGGGATGCTGAATTATTAAATAGAAAAATTCGATGTTTTATCGAGGTGAATTTAGCAGGAGAAGAAACAAAATGGGGAATTAAAGAAGAAGATATATTTTCTTCTGTTGGGAAATTAACGGGTTTAAAAAATATTGAAATAATCGGATTGATGGCAATTCCACCATTCTTTGAAAATCCAGAAATGTCAAGGCCGTACTTTAAAGAGTTGCGCGAAATCAAAGAAAAAATAAATCGAATGAATTTGGATAACATTTCAATAATGGAACTTTCTATGGGAATGAGTTCAGATTATGAAGTTGCAGTGGAAGAAGGAGCCACGATTGTAAGGTTAGGGACGATTCTTTTTGGTCCGAGGAATCGAGGAAAAAAATGATTTTTCTTGCAAATTTATTAAAATCGATTGCTCAACTCATCCATATGAGCTTGAATTTATACATGTGGATTATCATTATCAGAGCTTTGATTTCATGGGTTAGCCCAGACCCGAGGAACCCTGTAGTAATAATTCTTGTAAGGCTTACAGAACCAGTTTTAAGGCCGATTAGAAGATATGTTCCTCCATGGAGAATGGGAGGGATTGACATATCCCCATTGATTGCCATATTGATAATAATCTTTATAGACAATTTCCTCCTTGAAACTCTTATTGAATATTCTATTAAATTGAAGGGATTTTAATAATTTGGAATCCATTAATATCCCTGTAAAAATAATACCTAATTCAAAAAAAGCAGAAATTCATCCAAATAATTTAACTAATACAAAAGCACAAATATTTGTTACATCCTTCTCAATTCCCCCTCACCCCATCCCTCTCCCTATTGGGGAGAGGGGAAGAGTGAAGGAGCAGAAATGTGTAAGAATTAATTGCGTTTGTATTAAATTCAAAATTAAAGAAATTGAGAAGATTTTAGGAAAATGAAAGAAGTGATTTTGATGTGGAAAAACACGAGAATGATTGTTCTCGTAGCTATTACTTCAAGTATCTTTGCTTCTATTCTAATTCCTTTTAAGGGAATCCAGTTAATTCCAGGCATAACAGAGATAAGGCCAGCTTCAATAATTCCTGTAGTTTTTGGGCTTCTTTTTGGACCTGCGGGAGCGTGGGGGTCTTGTTTTGGTAATATAATAGGGGACATATTCGGCACTTTCAGCCTTGGAAGTTTTTTCGGAGCCATAGGAAATTTCTATTTTGCATTGGTTTCTTACAAGCTCTGGGAAAATCTGCCTTTTTTCAATTCAGAGGTTACACCAGACATTAAAAGAAAAGCTGATTTAACAAAATTTTTTATTGTGTCAATCGTTGCATCGATGACTGTGGCATTCATAATCGCATGGGGTTTAGAAATTTTAAGGTTGACTCCTTTTGCAGTTTTAGCTCCGATTATTACGATAAACAATTCATTGTCCAATGTATTTATCGGTCCGATTTTGTTGAAAATTCTTTATCCAAGATTAGAAAGGTGGGGGCTTCTATGGAGAGAAGTCATGGAGATTCCATTTAAAAAGAAAAAGACCCTTGGTTCATTTTTAATTCTAATTGGGGTTTTAGGAGGGTGGGTATCAGGAATTTTGATTTCTACCCAGGTGTATCAAGCCAGGCTCTTTTCTTTTGGTTCAGGCGAGACAAGTTTATCATTGGTTTTAAATCTTCTTCCTTTTCTTGCTATCTTTTTAATAGGAAGTATATTGTAATGATACAACAACAAAATTATTAAGATTTTTATACTCAAGAAACTGGAGGAAGCAAGTAAGGTTTTGTGGCAAGAGAATTTTAAGGAAATAGTAACATGGAAGAGATAAGCAGAATACTCATAAGATTATTCATTGTTGTTGTTGGCCTTGTATGGGGAAGTTTTTTAAATGTATTGATATTCAGGATTCCGAGGGATTTAAACATTATAAAACCGCGCTCTTTCTGCCCAAGTTGTGGGAAAAAAATCAAATGGTATGATAACATACCAGTTTTAAGCTATATATTTCTTGGGGGTAAATGTAGAAATTGTTATCAAAAAATTTCAGTAAGATATCCTGTAGTTGAAATTATAACTTCATCGTCTTTTTTAATCGTCTATGAGAGATATTATTATTCCTTTTATTTTATTGGAAGTTTAATATTTGTCTCAGCACTGATTGCGCTTGCCTTTATAGATTTGGAGCATCAAATTCTTCCTGATGTGATTACGATTCCAGGTTTTATATTTTTTTCAGCTTATTCTGTAGCAAATCCATTTTTAGGGTTTAAACATTTAATACTTGGTGCGCTGGTTGGGTCTGGCACTCTTTTACTGATTTATCTTATCTATCTCTGGTTGAGAAAAGAGGAAGGATTGGGTTTTGGTGATATAAAAATGATGCTTCTTGTGGGAGCTTTTTTAGGCTGGAGGAAATCCCTTCTTACATTGATTATCGCTTCTTTTTTAGGAGCTATGGTTGGGGTAATTATGATAGTTTTTAAAAAAAAGGGCTTAAAATTCGCCCTTCCGTTCGGAACATTTCTGAGCCTTTCCGCATTCCTTTCCCTTCTCTATGGAGACATTATTATCGATTTTTATTTAAGCCTCTCCCAATTTTAAGAGGTCTCATGTTTGTTTATTTTTCTATCCAATGAATAGCCCTATTTTTTATATTATATGGAGGGTTCTGGATTGATTGGACAATGATTCCCGTTGAAATTTGTATGAATTTTTGGATAGAGCCTTCTTTTGAGATTGCAGCAGCTATTCCTTCTCCAGGAGGAGGTATTCCATAGCCAAGGGATACTGCTCTTTCAAGCTTAACTTTAGCCCCTTCTGCCGAAATAGCTGATGGAGCGAGGAGCATCGGTTGAAGATAAGATGTGCCTGTTCGATAATACACAGTATAAAGCTTTGTTTCCCCTCCAAATTCACAAGGGTCATCTGAAGGGGTAAAACTTAAGAAATCCACTATCCCGCCAAGGGCAAAAGGCTTTGTTATAACTCTTTCTCTCTTAGGAAGCTTTATTCTCCACCCTCTATAGGCTGAAATTGCATTCAGTTGTTCCTGCCAGTTTGAACCCTGTACCCCTGAGATTAAAGAGTTTTTTACTTTTGTGATTACTTTTTGCGAAGGAGATTGGCAATCATTTCCTGATTTCATCTCAGGAACTTCAAACCCATTGCAAACACAGGTAAAATCTTCAACATCAGCGATAACATCATAATCATTATTCGGGTCAGCATCGCTTAAATCAATTGTAAAAAGCTCTGCAATGTTTATTGAATCTGAGCAAACATTTCCATTCCAGCAGGTATCCTTTATTCCATAAAGACTTTGAACATTGGATAAATTTCTATCCCTTTCACTCAGGAATACACCAGTTCCAAAAATAACCCACACATTCATTCTCTCATCAAACACGACCTCTGGAGATGCAGTTATCGGTTGTTCTGTGTATATTAATGTGCTGACAGTCCAGTTTGAAGGGTTTGGGTCTTCTTTTGTCTGGATTCTCAGCATCGTTCCTTTTGGCCCGTTTTCTTCGTTTTCATCATCTTCAACATAAACTGTACCTCCATATATAGTATCTACAATGAAATCTTTATCTGGATCGATTGCGATTAAATCTCCCACATAAGAATTAACCTCATCATCGTCTTCTTCTGAAGAGTGAGGATTTTCTGTATAGAGGTCGATCTTTTTGATTAGCTCTCCTGTTTTTAGATTTATAACATATAAAAATGGATGTCGGTGATTATCATTGTTATTTATATTTCCCTCAAAATCAGTGGGGCCATTTCCCAAGACAACATACCAGGTTCCATTTTTGTCTTTTTCGCCGAACCTCAACACAGCAGGAAATGAAGTTGTAAATCCTAAATCTTCATCTGTGAATTCCCACAATGGTGATGGATTAACAGGGTCAGTTATATCAAGAGCAAAATAACCGGACCTGAAAACTCGCGTTTCGTTTCCAGCACCGAAGTTTTCTGTAACGGAAATCTCCTTTCCTCCAAACCTCATGCTTCCAATCAAAATAGTTCTCCAGCTGTTTTTTGATTTTATATCCGAAGGGTTCCCTCCTATGCTTGCATCAACCACAAGAACACGGTTATCCACATAATAGATATGGCAGTAATCAGGATATGCAAGCCAGGGAAGGTGAGGGATTAGATTGTAAGGAATGTATGCCCACATTTCTTTACCAGAATCAGTGCCCTCAATTTTGGTTTTAATCGAAGGATTGCTTGAGTCATAATATGCTTCAATTTTTCCAAGGTTGAAGGCATGGAGCATTCCGTCGTTTCCACCTGCTAAAACCAGATTTAATTTATTCTTATATTCAGAAGACTCAAAATATTCTTTATAAGAATAATCATAATAATCGATATGATAAGTATTTATCGGATAATTACTTACAATTCGTGGTGTTGAGTGAATTATATCACCGAGCTTCCACACTTTTGAATCCACAGTTCTATCCCTATGCCCGAAGACTGTGCATTCTGGCGGGTTCAAGCATATATCAACATCTTCACCTCTTATATATCTAATTATTTTCTCTGCTTCAGTATCATTTGGAACTCTGAAGAAAGGCCTGAGAGTTGATTTATTTGAAACTGTAAAATCTTTTATTTCCCCGGTATCAACCTTTTTATTTTTGTTTGAATCAACAAATGTAAATATCTTTCTACTTCCTGGATCTGTATTCAATAGAATTTCTTCTGCCTTCCACAATGGCTTTGCATTTTCATAATAATCAGTTAAATCAGGAGTACATGGAAAAGAGGGTTTTCCAGTTCCCTCAGTATCTTTAAAATATCTTGCCATCAAATCAGATTTTGATTCGTCAAAGAAAGGCTGAATTATATAATCCTGTTTAAGGTTTAATTTTCCATCTGCTGCAGTTTCTTCTCTTATGTTCTGAAATGGATCAAGCCAGAAATTTTTTAAATGACCTGTCCAGGTGATTTCTTTATTTTCAAATTGCTTGGTGGGCGTAAATTGAGCCTGAATGATCGAGAGAAACCCTCTTGAGGAGGTAGAAAGAACTGAAGCAGCTGTTCCTGCAGAAACCCTTTTTAGAATGTCAGTTATCGCTGAAAGAATTGCAGATTCAAGTTCCTCTCCATTTTGAGCTTCAAAGAAATTATCAGGGTTTCCGTCTCCATTTTTATCCCATTCAGAAGATAAATCTGGGAGATTATTTCCATTTTTGTCATCGAACCCCCCATACTTTGCTGTCAATTGTAAAAGTTGTGAATCAGGCGCACCGAAGGCTTTTATAGTGTATAAAGTTAAATTTTGTATTCCATCGAAGTCTGACCTTAAATCGTTTGTATGGGCATAAAAAGAAACACCTTCTAAATAAAAAGTTCCATCACATGGGAGAATTAAACATTCATATGGAGGAACAGGAGTCTCCGTTGAGCATAGGTCTGGAATATTTTCATTTAGCGATATCTTATTCATATAACTACACACGTTAAAATTTGGGTCAGCGACATCTGAACCCCAGAATCCTCCAGGAAGGTTTTTATCCTTTGATGAATTTCCGTCTGAAATAATTATCACAAAATTTTTCTGACATCTGTATTGGATAGGGTCTTTAGGCTTATAATTCACTCCTCCGTTGTAAGCTGATGTTCCTCCCTGATACATTCTTATGGCTTCATAGAGAGCTTCTCCCACAGGAGAAAATGTGTCGGGAGTTTTATTCTCAATGCTTGTTATGATGCTTGGGACAACCTCTCCTATGTCGTTCTGGAGATAGGCTCCGTCCCTTCCTGTTCCTGGCCCGCTACCATCTTCATAGCGATTTCCTTTATTGAAATACATCAACCCAAGCCTGACTTTGTTTGAAATATCCTGAATTATTCCCTTTATTTCTTTTCCTTCTACGTTGATTTTAATCGTGTATATAGAAATCGGCTTATCAAAAGGATTTTCATCAACATCTACATAGATATTTCCATTTTGAACGCCATAATAAAAATTTCCAATGTGGAGAGTTTGATAGGGTTGTACGATATCATTAAACCATCCTTTTATTGTATCCTGAGGAGCTACGCTTGATTCTCCGACAAGATATTTTGCATGGGTCGGGTCAGACCTTTGAATTGTCTTGCCTCCAATCAGAACTTTTCTTGCTATATCAATCCTCCGCATTGAAAGCCAATTTAAAAAGTTTCCGCTCCACTCTCCTAACACATTTTCCTCAAAATATCCTCCAGCTTTAATTGTGTAGGTATATCTTTTTGTTGAGTCAAAATATCCATAGTAAACATAGTTTGAGTTATAAAAATCTGGATATGCAAACTTCATCATCCCCTCTGAATTATCAAGAATGATTAACACATTAGGAGTTACTGAGGTGGTAATAAAAGGAGGAGATGAACAGTAGTCTGAAATATTCTGGGCTGAAAGACTGGCAAAAGAAAAAATGAGAATAAATAAAAAAATAATTGAAAAATTAGATAATGATTTTAAAATTGATTTTTTGTTAAGTTTACTTGTGTTCACTTTATTCCCCTTTTTACAATACTTTCATGTATAACATTGTGAGATAAGCAAGGGTCTCTCCGTTTCCTTCGGCTTTGGCATTTATTCTGTAAACTAAAGAATTTCTCCCGAATTCAGAAGTTTCAGGAGCAAAAGTAGGGCCAGCTCCACCTGGAAGAGGTTTTACATAAAGAAGGATTATTTCGATGTTTGTTTTTAACTTTCCGTCTTCTTTATATATTCGGTATACCCTGTCTTTTTCAGTAAGGTCTCCCTCAAGAATGAGCTGAATCGCCTCTTCCACTCCACTCTCAGCAGCCTGAAATGCTGCATTATATTTTTTAACTGAACCAGATATACCAGAACTTATCATTGCAATGTAGAGCACTATTGAGCCAAGGATCAAAAGAAAAATCATTACAAAGAGAGCTGTGGAGAGAGCAATTCCTTTTTTATTCATAGGAAATTCCTTGGCTTTAATTCGATTTTAATTGTTCTCCATCTGTAATTTTTTTGCCCTGAAGCAAAGGAATATTTATGGTCTTCCAGGGTTTCAGAATTATTCGGGTAGCTGAATTTATAATCTTTTTTTCCTACTTGAAAAAGCAGATTAACCCTCAATAACTTTAAATTCTCCCTGATATCCTCAGAAGAATAGGCCGAGATATCATTTTTCCATTCAATCTCGTCCTGAAGATTTTTAAATCCATACGATATCTGAAAGTCAGCGACACAACTTAATATTGTCTGGATTCCTCCATCAGAATATTTTTCTTCTCTGATTAAATCATATGTTCCTGGAGCGCATGATGCATCAGAATCTGATTGAGAAAGATAGTAGTGTATCTCTGAATAGATTTGTGAAGGAGGTTGTGTTTTGTTAGACAGTGAATAAACCAACACCCCCTCGAAAAGAATGTTATTTCCAAGCCCATCATCAAGGGATTGGGATATAGTAAGGGTTCTTACAGGTGTTCCATTTTCAATTGAATCCGAGTAGCTCTGCACTCTGTAAAGCGAATTAACAGCATTATTGTTGGAGATAATTGATTTTGTGAAAGGGTCGATAAAGATTACCCAGTAATTTTCTAAGATGTTTTCTGTACCTTCATCCCATTTCCGAATTTTTATTTGATTAAGATTAACAGGGTTAGAAACTAAATATGAATATGCCTCGCCAGTTTTATTTAATTGTAAAATGCTTCCTCTAAGTATAAGCGTATCATAGGAATTTGAACTGTTTATTCCATCGACTGGCTTAATTTCTTGAGGAAGCCCAAAACCAGCTTCAAATATGTCTCTCTTTAAAAGAGAAAGAGAGCCTATAAGCTCAAGTTCTGTTTCAGCAATTTTTGACTGGATTGAAGAATGCCTTAGTTGGGTGTTATACAAGGCGAAAATAATACCCAAGGCCACAACGAGTATTGAAATACTAATGAGCATTTCAATCAATGTAAATCCATACAGTTTAGTATTACTTAAATGTCTTCTCGTATTTTTTTTCATTGTTAATATAAATGCAATAAATAAAGTTACTGTAGGGCAAGGCTTTAGCCTTGCATCAAGCAACCCTAAAGGGTTGCCCTACATTTATATAATGCATTTGCTTTAGTTAATCCTCTGAATATATAGTTTGAGAAAATTTATATGGGGTTATTTTCTCATTAAGGCTGATTGTAATTTCTATTGATTTTACAGGAGTTGAAATGTTCAGCGATCGGTTGACAGAATTTTTGTACAACACTTCTCCTGTTTGATTGTCAACGGGTATCTCTTGGTACTCAATTGTTTTTCCTGATAATGTAACATTCTGATTTAGCTTATAAGAGAGATTATCCATAGAAAGATAAAAATTTCCAGTTGATAGACTATCAAATTTTTTAATCCTAAAATTTTCAGAGACATTTGAGGCAACCAGAAACGCATTGTTTCTTATCTGATTCAATTTATTAGCTTTCATTGCATTGGTGGTCATCGTTAAAAGAACAATGAATGAGACTATAAGAAGTGTCATAGATATCAAAACCTCAACCAATGTAAAACCTTTGTTTTTCATTTTTTTACAAAGATTTTTAATGAAACAGTCACCTGCCTTTTATCTTTTTTTGAAGCCAGTTCAAGAATGTTTTCACTGAACTCACCGGTTTTTTTCCTTGGAATACCTCTTCTATCAAAATATACAAGAAAATCTTTTGAAGGAGAAAATGTGATGTTAGAAGGTAGTTTCTTGAAATAAGAAGTAACTTTTTTTAACCCTGGGTTTATATATGTAATTTCATCATCTTCGAGAATTTCATTATTGTTTTTGTCCTTGAAAGCGAAGAAATAGTATCTGTCCGGTTCAGAATTTTTTGTAAGGATTCCAAATTTGGATGTTTTAACGCCTTCTATTTCAATTTCTTTCGTCATTGATTTGAATTTTATGCTTTGAAAATCAGCCACAAGCTCGTTTGATGCAGCGTTTAAATTTATCCTCGCTCTTATATCTGTGAAAGACAAGACTCCAATGAGAAAAACTATTCCAATTAATCCCAGAACAACCAATATTTCAATGATTGTAAAACCACTTTTATTATGAAAAAAGTGCATAGCATTGATATTTTACTAAATTTTAATGATAAAAGGAAAATAAAAGACCCAGTGTGCTGTCTCCTAAATATTTTCGTAAGTAGACAGTTTCTCATAAAACACACTGAAAGGGTATAGTAAAAATATTTTCCCCAGCCTGGGGAGCGAAGCGTCTAAGGGGGTGGCTAAATCTTTTTTTAGTACATATCAGATGGTGGCGGTGGATATTTTGGAGTTTTCTCTTCTTCTGGTATTTCGGAAACGAGTGATTCAGTGGTTAAAAGAAGCCCTGCTATACTTGCTGCATTCTGCATGGCAATTCTTACAACTTTTGTAGGGTCAATAATACCAGTTTCAACCATATCAGTATATTTTTCTTCGAGAGCATCGAACCCCATATTAGTTTTCATTTCTTTTACTTTTTCCACAACAATCGTTCCTTCCCAACCTGCATTGTTTGCAATCCATTTTATTGGCTCTTCAAGCGCTTTCTTTACTATATTGACTCCTAATTGCATATCTCCATCTGTTTTTAATTTTTCCAATGCCGGAATACATCTCAAGAGCGCAACCCCTCCTCCTGGAACTATTCCTTCTTCAACCGCTGCTTTAGTAGCGTGCATTGCATCCTCAACTCTTGCCTTCTTCTCTTTTAACTCAGTTTCTGTTGCAGCGCCAACTCTGACAACTGCCACTCCTCCGACCATTTTTGCAAGTCTTTCCTGTAATTTTTCTCTATCATAATCAGAGGTTGTTTCTTCAATCTGTGTCCTAATTTGTTTTATCCTTGCCTGAATATCCGATGTTTTTCCTTCTCCTTCGACTATAGTTGTATTATCTTTGTCGATGACAACCTTTTTTGCTCTTCCAAGCCAATCAATTGTCACATTTTCCAGTTTTACACCAATATCCTCAGTTATAACTTTTCCTCCGGTTAGGACTGCGATATCTTCAAGCATAGCTTTTCTTCGGTCACCGAATCCAGGAGCTTTAACAGTAGCTGAATTTAATGTTCCTCTTAGTTTATTTACAACAAGGGTTGCAAGAGCTTCTCCTTCAACTTCCTCTGCTATAACAAGTAATGGCTTTCCCAGCTTTGCAACATTTTCTAAGAGAGGAAGTAACTCTCTTAAATTGCTGATTTTTTTCTCGTGAAGAAGAACCAGAGGATTTTCAAGAATACATTCCATCCTATCAGGGTCTGTGATGAAGTATGGAGAAAGATATCCTCTATCAAATTGCATTCCTTCAACAACTTCCATCGTGGTCTCGAGTGATTTAGCTTCTTCTACAGTTATAACTCCATCTTTTCCGACCTTTTCCATTGAATCTGCGATTATCTTTCCAACTTCTTCATCATTATTTGCCGCAATTGATGCTACCTGAGCTATCATGTTACCTTCAACATTTTTGCTCAACTTTTTAAGCTCATCAACCACTTTTTCTACAGCTTTATCAATTCCTTTTTTTATTAGAGTTGGGTTAGCTCCTGCGACTACATGTTTAAGACCTTCTCTGTAAATTGCCTGGGCTAAAATTGTTGCTGTTGTAGTTCCATCACCAGCTACATCCGATGTTTTTGAAGCAACTTCTTTTACCATTTGAGCTCCCATATTTTCTAAAGGATCTTTAAGCTCGATTTCTTTTGCAACAGTTACCCCATCTTTTGTTATGGTTGGAGAACCAAATTTTTTCTCAAGAACAACATTCCTTCCCCTTGGTCCCAGAGTTGACCTTACTGTGTCAGATAAAATATTCACACCTCTTAAAACAGCCTGTCTTGCTTCTTCTCCGGAAGTTATTTTTTTTGCCATGATTATCCCTCCTTTAAAATTAAGATAAAATAGCTAATATCTCATCCTCCCTTACGATGAGATATTCTTCGTCATCGATTCTTACTTCAGTTCCAGAATATTTACCAATCAGAACTTTATCACCCTCTTTTACATCCAGTGGGAGAACCTTTCCATCCTCCAGAATTTTACCCTTCCCACAGGAGATTACTATAGCTTCCTGTGGCTTTTCTTTTGCCGAATCAGGAATAATTATTCCTCCTTTTTTTACCTCTTTCTCCTCAACTCTTTTGAGGAGCACTCGATCATGCAATGGCCTTACTTTCATCTTTTCCTCCTTATTAGCACTCTTTAATTTTAAGTGCTAATATATAAAAAAAACTTTTTTTTGTCAACATCTCAAATTCCTCAAAATTTTACTTGCTTCCAAAGTTGACATATTTTGTTGGTTCTGCTATAAACAAAATAGAAATGGATGATAAGATCAAATTTAAGATAGGGGATAAAGTTATCTATCCAAATCAGGGAATAAGTGTTATAGAAGAGATAATCGAAAAATCTATAGGCGATCAAACTGCAAAATGCTATCATTTAAGGGTGTTATCCAATTGTTCTTCTGTGCTTGTACCTATTTCCAATGTGCATGAAGTTGGGTTAAGAAAATTATCTTCCCGTTCTGATATTAATTCCCTTTTTGGTTTTTTTGAAGACGATAACATAAATTTCAATTCAGACTGGAAAGAAAGATATAAAATACATGAGAATATGATGAGGACAGGTCTGCTTTTCGATATCGCCTCTGTTCTAAAAAATCTTTACTATCTGAGTCTGATCAAGCCTTTGTCTTTTAGAGAGAAGAAGATGATGGAAAAGGCAAAATTTCTACTTGCCTCTGAAATTTCAGAAGTAAACAATTGTAAAATTAAATATGCAGAAGAAAAAATAGAATCCATTCTTTACAATACTTTTAAATCTAAAATACCCAAACAAAACTTTTAATAAATTAAATGCCTCTCTTATTGATTATTCTGTTCATAGTGTTTCTTCTTTTAAGCGCCTTTTTTTCTTCTTCTGAGACAGCTTTTTTTGCCTTTAATAGAGTAAGATTAAATTATTTAACAAAAAAAGGAAATAAAAAAGCATCTTTTATAAAAAAGACTCTTGAGAATCCAGAGAAATTTTTAGCCTCCCTTTTAATAGGTAATAATTTTGTTAACATAGCTGCTGCTTCGATAGCTACTTTTATTTTTTCAGAATACATTTTTTATAATAAAAGTGAAGCAATTTTTTATTCCACTATGATTACTACTTTTATAATCCTTATTTTTTCAGAAATAACACCGAAAAGTATTGCTGCTGCTCATCCTGAAAGAATATCCCTTCTTTATGTTATTCCTATAAGAATAATAATATTAGTTCTGTCACCAATTTCAAGATTGATTTCATACTTTATAAATTTCTTTTTAAAATTAACCGTGAGAAAGAGAGAGGATTCATTATTAATAGATGCCGAAGAAGAATTGAATCTTTTTATTAAATCAGAATCTTCTAAGAGAAATATTTCAATGCATAAAAAGAGGATGTTAGAAGGAGTATTTGATATAAGGGAAAGAAGAATAAAAGAGGTTATGATTCCGAGGACAAAAGTGGTAGCAATTGACATGGATCTTCCATTAGATAAAATTTTTGAAATTGTATTGTCAACAGAATTCTCAAGGTATCCTATATATGAGGAAAGGGTGGATAATGTAAAAGGTGTCATTCATTCTAAAGATTTATTTCCTTTCGTTCTTGAAAAAGAGAATTTTTCAATAACTAAAATCATTAGAGATGCTTATTTTATCCCTGAGACTGCAAAGGTTGAAACAATCCTCAAAGAGATGCAGAGAAAAAAAATGCACCTTGCTATCGTTACAGATGAATGGGGAAGCATGAGTGGGATTGTTACCCTTGAAGATATACTTGAAGAAATTGTGGGAGAAATTCAGGATGAATACGATGAGGAAGAAGAAGAATTTATAATCAGATTAACTCCAAAATTATATTTAATAAAAGGAAAGACTCCAATAAAAGTTCTGAATGAAAAACTTTTTTTGAACATCCCTGAGAATAGAGATTTCGTAACTATTGCAGGATTCATTCTCTATAAACTCGGAAGGATGCCTTCTAAAGGAGATGAAATAATGTTCAATAAGAACAGGTTTATAATCGAAAAAATAGAAAGAAACTATATTGAGCTGGTTAGATTAATTATTAAATAGGGGGAGGAAATTTTTAATTGAAAGTCATAGCCACAAATAAAAAAGGGTATCATAATTATGAAATTATAGAGATTTTCGAAGCAGGGATATCACTTTTAGGAAGTGAAGTAAAATCTATAAGAGAAGGAAGGGTCAACCTAAGAGACAGTTACGCTACTTTAAAAAACGGAGAGATATTTTTAGTAAATTCTCACATAAGCTCATATAAATATTCTTCATACTTTAATCATGATCCCTACAGGGAAAGAAAGCTTCTTCTCCATAAATCCCAGATAAGAAAGATAACCGGGAAAATAAAGGAAAAAGGTCTAACTTTGATTCCATTAAAAATATATATAAATGAAAGGGGTATTATCAAATTAGAATTGGCTCTGGCAAAAGGCCGAAAAGTCTGGGAGAAAAAAGAACTGATAAAGGAAAGAGACATTAAAAGAGAAATGGAAAAGGAATTAAGGAGAAGAAATTAATCTATCATTTTTTTAACCATTAATTTATTTCCATCTGTTTTAATTTCAATAAGGCCATTGTAATCTGTTCTTAATACATTTATTTTTCTTATTCTATATCTATCGATTATTTCTTGATCTGGGAAGCCAAAAGAGTTTTTATATCCCACACAGATTACCACAATTTCCGGCTTGACTTTTTCCAGGAATTCTTCTGATGAGGAGGATTTTGCTCCATGATGAGGAGCTTTTAAGACGTTTACTTTTATGTTAGTTCCTGATTTGATAATGTCCATTTCGCTTACCATGTCTATGTCTGCAGTTAGAAGAAAAGAGATTTTTCTGTATGAGAGTTTAATTACCATAGAATCTTCATTTAAAGCTTTTTCCGGATCTTTCTTTCTGGGAGGATGGATTATTTCAATTTCAACATTGTTTATTTTTGTTTTGTAACCCCTGTTTATTTTTTTGGGCTTATTTTTAAGTAATTTTATAAATTTTTTATAAAGAAATTCGTTTTTTGGAGATGTTGATTCCCAGATTTCTCCGTACTTAAAATTTTTTATAACTGTAATGAGTCCTTTTAAATGGTCAGAGTGAGCGTGAGTTGAAACTACATAATTGATTTTTTTTATCCCTTTTGACCAGAGGAATGGAGAAACCACTCTTTCCCCTATATCAAAATTATCATTGAAGGTTCCACCACCATCGATCAACATTTTCTTATAGCCAGGAAATTCTACAAGGATCGATTCTCCCTGACCAACATCGATAAAGGAAATGCTCATATATTTTGAATATGAAGGGAAGGGGTAAGCCAGAATTAAAAATAGAGAAAATAGAAAACTCGTAAGAAAAATAATTTTTAATTTTTTATTCAATTTAGTTAATAATATTGTTAGAAAAATATAGTAAATTATCATTAATAAAATATTTGGACCTGGAATTCTGTAGCTCAGGAAGGGAGTTTTATATGAAAAATCAGATATGAGAAGGAATATATCTATTAGATAAAAAATTGATATCATTAAGAATTTTAAAAATGGAAATATTAGGTAAATTGGCAATATTATAAATGATAATCCAAGAATTATCCCTGCCAATGGAACAGCTAAAAGATTAAGAAAAACAGATATCAGGGTAACCCTGTTGAAATAATAAGCAATTATGGGCAAAACACCTATCTGAGCTGCTAATGAAATAGAGGTGAGCTCACTTATTTTGAATGGAAGCGCTGGTAGATATTTCAGGAATCTTGGAGCTAATAATATTAATGAAAGAGTGGCTGTGTATGTCAGTTGAAAACCTATGTCAAAAAGAAAAAAAGGATTTATAGCCAGTATTAATACATAAGAAAAAGAGAGTATGTTTATATAGTTTATATCTTTATAAAGAATTTTTCCTATAGAAAAGGAAATTGCCATAAGAGATGCTCTTATTACTGATGCCCTTCCTTCTACAAGAACGGAATAGAAGATGAGAAAAAAGATAAGAATTATATAATTTAGTTTTTCTGAATTGATGAAAAGCCTTAGGAATCTAAATATGAAAAAAGATATTATTCCTATATGGGCGCCTGAAATCGCCAAAAGATGGAAAAGACCAGAATTCTGAGTGGAATCGAGTATTTCTTTAGGAAGTCCTTCACGCTCTCCTAAAAGAATTGCTTTTAAAAAAGAGGCTTCTTTTAAATATTTATGATCCCGGGTCGCTGATTCATCAATTTTTTTTAATAGAAATTCTCTTATTTGTGAAATTGTATTCAATAAATTAAATTTTCTATTTTTTTCGATAATTTCAATAAGATTTTGAGATTTGCTGTAAGCTATTCTATTTATTTGATTTATTTTAAAAAATATCCTGGAAGAACTGGATTTAAAGTTTTTATACGAATAGAAATGCGATAATTTTGCAGAGACTTTTATTCTGTCTCCCATGTTAATTTCAGGGAAATTTATTTCTTCACTTCTAATTTTTATCCTGACTTTCCCATAAGAAGGTATTTCTTTTTTATCAAACCATATTTTTTCCAGCTTCATGAAAATATATTTTCCCTGATCGGTTAATTCTGGAGTTTTATAAGCATATCCATATAAATCTATGTATTCATCAGTATCTAGATTGTTTAAAAAATTTTTTTCCCATTCATTATTTTTTCTTTGTGTCGATAAATCACCTATTAGGAAAGTGCAAAAAAGAATAAAAAGAAAAGTAAACTTATGTTTTTTTAATAAAAAAGCAATCCATGAAAATACAAAAGAAATTATTAAAGAAACATTTAAAATGTAAATCGGCAAAGGAAGATAATTTCCAAAGATAATACCAGTGGTATAAGAAATAGCAATATAAAGAAAAGGAAAATCCATCTGAGTACAAGTAATATTTAATTATTTCTGTTTGTCTAAATCAAGTACAAAGAAGTAAGATCTTCATTATTCAAACATTTAATTTAATTCGAAGAATAATTGAAAAGGAAGGTTCTCTCTGCCACCCTTCCTTCTCAGAACAAATTTTTCCTCTTCTTAAAAATGAATAATGAAGATCTGATCTATAAAGTATATTTCCTTAATTGTTCTAATATTATATTAGAGATATTTATGGAGTATTTCAAAATATTTTCTGAGTATTCTACATTATGCAAGCCTCCTGCTTCCTTTATTTTGTTATAATTAAACTCACATTCTTTATACAATTTAATCAAGTTTTCGGGAATGATATTTTTTTCTTTTTTCATTCTATCAAAAATAATTTCAATTTCTTTTAATTTCTGATTAAGCTCATCCATGTATTTTCTGTGTGAATTATTCCAATCCATTAAAATTTCTTCGTAAGATTTTTCGCCATGACATTCAATACATTTTGCTAATAGAGTTTTCAGGCTATGTTTTTTAATTGACATGTCGTGGCAATCCACACATGAAAGATCTGGCATTAGATTCTGGATCTGTTTTGTAATTCCAATTCCGACGCCTGACCCTTTATACATATTTAATTGTAAGCTGTGGCATCCAGTGCACTGCTTATTTTCTTTGCTGTGATGACACAGGTTACAGTCATTTTTGTTTATTGTGGTTCTCTTATGAAATTCTAACGAATGACATTTTATGCATGTTATTTTCAATTGATTTGCATGCTTTAAATGGGGAAATTCATAATCTTCAAATTTAAGTTCACTCTTAAGAGGAATTATCCTATGGCAGAGACTGATACATGAATTTTCTATCATATTATTGACTGAAGTGAATTCAATTTGAGGCTGATCAAAAATCTGCTGAATAAGGTTAAATTGTTCTGTCATTGTTTTAACAATTCTTATAGCATAATGGGGATTGTGCACCCCTTTCCCGTTGAGAATGAAGTCTCGATTTAATTTGATATTTTCAATTATTTTTTTTACTTCATTAAAATTTTTATGATTTCTTTTTGTTTTTTCAATTTCTCCAGTTTTATTAAGTATCTCTGAGATTGATTGGTCTAACTCGTTAAAATATGAAATCCAGTTATCAAGCATGACATCATATTGTTTTCCATGGCATTGTACACATGATTTTCGACTGGCTTTGTAGATTTCTTCTTTTTCTTTATGTTCTTCAAAGATATGACAGCCCTCACAGCTTACAAGAGCTTTAAACATAATACTTGGCAGAGGTTGAACACCAGAAGCTCCAATGCCAATATACATACCCTTTTGAGGAGAATGGAGATTTTTATGACATATCTCGCATCTTACATCGAGAGTCCTAATCATGGCGATGTTGGAATGCTGGATCTCATCATGGCATTCCAAACATTTCACCGATTTTTTTTCTGAATGAATCTGGTGTATGCTTCTTGAAGCTTTCTCATCCCTCTTTTTTTCAATATGACATGAATAGCATTTTTCTTCTGAAATTTTTCCATTCCCTGAAGCAACATTTAAATGGCATTGCTTGCACTGGATTCCTCTATAAGTGAAGTGGTCAAATAGATATCCTTCATGGATTATCTTTTTTTTCGGAATTCCATGGCAGGAAGGACACCCAGAAATTGCTTCTCCAAGAGGAGCACCCAGAAAATGACAAAGATAACAATTTTTATCATTTACAAAGATATGTATTTCTTCTTCCATCTCATAATGACAGGAAGAACAGCTTAAATGAAGATCCCTTTTTATCTGTCCATAATGATTTTTATGGGAAAATTTTATCCCCTTTTTGAACTCTAAAGGCTTTTCGATTGAGCTGAAATCATGGCAATCTCTGCTTAGGCATCTTGAATCTGGAACATATGTTTTTGGTCTCGGGTCATAAATTCCTGTGAGATATTTTATTGCAAAAACCCCCTGCTTTATTGGGGTTATACTATGACATTTAAGGCATTCAATGTTTTTATGCAGAGAGCTCTTCCATCTTTTAACGTATGGTTCCATATAATGGCATGAAACGCAGAAAGAGGATTTTCGGGTTATTCTATAGGAGAAAAAGCCTAAAAAAATTATGATGATTCCAGTAATAATTAAAAAAAATGGAAGATATTTCTTATAGTTATTAATTTTTGGAAATTTCATCTTTATTTTTGAGGTTCTCTTTTATCATTTCCTCGTACTCAAGGGAATGTTCTTCAATTAGTTCTTCTTTTGTTATTTTTCCTGTAAATATAGAAGTGTTTAATGGAAATTTGGAAGGATTAAGGTGAGTGTTATAGAAATGCCAGATTATAATAGCTAAAGTTGCTAAAAGTCCTTCATCACTGTGAGCTTCTTTGGCAATATCCATTATGTATTTTGGAAAGATTCTCATGGCAAGGTTGTGAAACCAGAGAAGCAAACCTGACCCAATCATGATAACCATCCCCCAGTAAACTGCCCAATAATCAAATTTTTCAACGTATGAAAATCTTCCAAATTTTGCCTTTTCTTTGGGACGCAAATTAACCTTTGAAGCCGAACACCTCTGGTAAAATAGAGGTGTATGAAAGACAAAACAAAATACACACATATTAAAAAAGCAGAACGACTGGAAATAGCCATTCTGCTCGAGAAAAATTATGG